>CALLYA010000034.1 GCA_937875495.1 uncultured Verrucomicrobiota bacterium | reverse complement strand
GGCAGGTCGAATGCGAACCAATCGCCGCCGCGGCGTCCGGGCTGGTCGAGTGCGCGCACGATGCGGACGCCATCGGCGGCCTGGTAGTTAAAATCGCGTTCCGGCTGCATCTCCCCCGGCTGGACGTAGGCGATGGTGGCCTCTTCGAGTTGGCGTTGGCGCTCCTGTTCGGCGGCGTATTCCGCCTCGGCCAACGCCCAGGAGTCCGGGGTGAAGAGGTCCCAGTAGACGGCGTAGGTGCGACGGTGCAATTGGAAGAAGGGGACGAAATCGACATCGCGCGGTTGACCGACACCGGCGGTGCGGAAGTGGCCCGGGTTGTCTTCCACCGGCAGCAGCCACTCCTCGACGGGACGATTGGCTGCGACGAAGACGGGGATGCGCTCTTGTGCGGGTGTATTTCGGCCGCGTCCGCGTTCGGGGCCGAGGTCGCCTGCGAGGACGAGCGGGCCCCAGAGGAGGGCGGTTCGATTCGGGTTATCGGGCAACGGTTCGAGTCGGAGGCGTTTGGGCAGTCGGATATGGAGCTGATCCCCGGGGTGCCAGGTACGGCGGATGCGGACATAGCTGCCGGGTGGGGTTGCCGAAGTGGCGGTATCCGGCTCCGTGTTGTCGGCGGTGTGCGTGTTGACGCGGACCTCGAACCCGTCGCCTGCCCATGCTGGGCGGCGGATGGCGAGGGTCAGCTCTTGGGGGTGGTCGGGCTCGACAAGGAGCGTGGCGGTTTCACCGATGGGGAAATCGGTTTGGAGCTCGAGCCTGGTCTGACGGCTCTGCCAATGGGCGGTCGAGGGTGTGTAGATATTGAGATAGAGCGTGTCGCCGGATTCGTAGAAGATTCCGTCGCCGTGGAGCGCGTGGCTTTCCATGCCGGTGCCGATACAGCAGGTGAAGCTGTGGAATAGGTTGGTGTATTCGCGTTGCACGCCACGGCCGACGGGGACCATGTAGCAGGTCTCGCCGTTCTCCGGATCGATCGAGCCGAGGATGTGATTGAAGAGGGCGCGCTCATGGAAGGCGGCATAGCTCTCGTTCGGGTGGAGGGCGAACATACGTCGGGTGAGCTTGAGCATGTTATAGACGTTGCAGGACTCCGCGGTGCGGCCGTCGATGCGGTCTGTGAACTGGTCGGGGCGCCCGAAGTACTCATCGGTGCCGTGTCCGCCTGTGGCGAAGGAGTGGTGTTGAACGACCCGGTTCCAGAAGAAAGCGGCGGCGAGGAGATCGGTTGTGCGTCCGGTATGGATGTAGCGGTCGAGTGTGCCGATCAGTTTGGGGACCTGAGTATTGCCGTGCTTACCGGGCAGGATGTCTTGGTGCAGGGCGAGGGGTCCTGTAATGGCGAGGTGTTCGAACTTATAGGAGAGGTTGAGCCAGCGTGGATCTTGGGTATCGGCGTAGAGATCGACCATGACCTCGTTCATCCCGCCGAACTCGGTCTCGAGCATCTTCTGGATTTGGGTGGTGTTGAGGGGTGCGAGGAGGGACTCGACCCAGGCGGCGAACTTGATTTCGATGGCGAGGGCGGTGGGGTTGTCTGTGAAGCGGTATGCGTCACGGAGACCTGCAAAGGTCTTGTGCAGCGTGTACCACGGCGCCCAGAGTCCGTTAAGATCGAACCCGCCGGACCGGATATTGCCCTGACGGACATCTGCCCAGCATTCGCGCCCGCCTTCGAGGGCGCAGAGGTAGCCATCGCCGTGGGCGTCCTGGACCTCTTGCAATCCGCGGACGACGAGATCGGCGCGTTCTTTGAACCTGGGGTCGCCGGTGGCGGCCCACATGAGGCTGACGGCGGAGAGGTAATGTCCGGCGACATGCCCGGTGAGGTTACGTCCGCCGCCGTCCCAGCCGCCGTAAGGTTCCGCGGCGGTTGGGAGGCCGGCTTCTTTTCGGTAGTATGCGAGCATCCGCTCCGGCTCGAGATCGAGCAGGTACTTGCCGTCGAGCTGTTGTGCAAGGAGGAGGGGTCCGCCGGTGAGGCGCACGTCGTGCAGCGGCAATGGGGTGGCCTGGAGGAGCTGCTGTTCCATGGCGTCGGGGGTGAGTTCAAGCGCGAAGGCGGGTGGAGGAATGACGAAGGAGGCTAGATGGCTGGTGAATGTGAGTGTGATGAGGATCCGTGGGTGCATGATGGGCTCGCGTGCTGGGAATTACGCCACCGGGTGGACAGTACGGTTGAGGAGCGTAGCGCAAATCATGGGGGTGTGTCACCCATGAAGAGAGGGGACGCGGGGAAGGGGAGACGCGGGGAAGGGGAGACGCGGGGATGCGGGGATGGCTAGGTTGAGGCTGTTCGAAAAGGTCAAGGGCGAAGCAAGTTCGGGGTCGGGGTCGCTATCGGCATCGGTTTCGAAGGGACGCGGGGATGGGATTCGAGCACGAGAAACTGGGTGCCGCAATCGTATTGTTGCGGTGCTGACAATACTCGGTAGTGAGGTTTGAGGAGTGCTCAGAGGGCCAGGTGCCAACCAGAGCAGGAATCGATTTCGAAATTTCGATTTCGATTTCGATTTCGATTCAGACATTGATTGGACGGATCGGCAACCGTTGCCTGAAGGAGCGGGCCTTTTCGGACGGGATCGAGGTCCTATTGCGAATGATTGCCAGGGATGGGGTGTTGTGGGTAGGGTGGTGGGATGAAAGCACACAATTCGAATTCAATGCGGCGGCGGCAGTTCTTGGGGACGCTTGCCGGGGTGGGCGTGATGTCGGCGGTACCTGCATCGGTTCGTTCTGCGGGGCATCGTCCGGGGCGGTTAAGGCAGGCGGTATGCACGGGTGTATTCCGCGGGGCGGATCTCGATTTTGACGGGATGTGTCGCGAGGCGGCGCGGCTGGGCGCCTACGGGATTGACCTGGTGGGTCCGGAGGCCTTTGCATCGCTGAAGAAACACGGACTGCTACCGACGATGGTCGGTGGTGGTGGGAGCATCAAGAAGGGGATCAACGACAAGGCGAACCATGCGGGGATAGACCAGCGCATGCGCGGTGCGATCAAGGCGACGGCTGAGTTCGGCGCGCCGAACGTGATTGTGATGGCGGGTGATCGTGCGGGGCTTACCGACGAGGAGGGGCTTGAGAACAGTGTCGCGTTCCTGAACAACATCAAGGCCTTGGCGGAGGACCTGGAGGTCACGCTTTGTATTGAGCTACTCAACAGCAAGGTCGATCATCCGGGGTACATGGCGGACAACACGGCCTGGGGCGTAGAGGTCTGCAAGCGGGTTGGATCACCGCGGGTGAAGCTATTGTATGACATCTACCACATGCAGATTATGGAGGGTGATGTCATCCGGACCATTCGTGACAATTTCGAATACATCGGGCATTTTCACACGGCCGGCAATCCGGGGCGGAACGAGTTCGATGATACGCAGGAATTGAACTACAAGGGGATCTGCAAGGCGATCGCGGATCTCGGGTTCAAGGGTTTCTTTGCGCATGAATACACCCCGACGAAGGATGCGCTCAAGACGTTGGACGCGATGATGAGCATCTGTGAGGTGTAAGGCTTCCGCTCTCTTCTCAGGCATTGTCATTCTCAAAGGACGCAGGCAGATGAATGTATTGCGGTTCGTACTTGTTCGTGCCCTGATGTGGCTTCCGGCGTTTCTGGCGTTTGGGTTGTCGACCGCGCGTGCGGAGGCGGCGGATGCGGTTCTCCAGTCGCCGGTATGGATGGCAGGCGAGGGCGGGTATCACACGTATCGAATCCCCTCGATCGTGGTGACCAAAGCGGGGACGCTCCTGGCCTTTTGTGAGGGGCGCAGGGGTGGCTCCGGCGACACGGGCAATATCGATCTGTTGCTCAAGCGTTCGGAGGATGGCGGCCGCACGTGGGGTCCGCAGGTCGTGGTTTGGGATGATGGCCCGAACACATGCGGTAATCCGTGTCCGGTTGTGGATGCGGCGACCGGCCGGATCGTATTGTTGATGACCTGGAACCGCGGGGACGATCACGAGCCTCAGATCATTGCTCAGGCGAGCAAGGACACGCGCCGCGTTTTCGTGGTGCATTCGGAGGATGACGGGGTGAGCTGGACGGCGCCGAGGGAGATCACGGAGTCGGCCAAGCGTCCCGACTGGACCTGGTATGCGACGGGTCCGGGGGCTGGAATTCAGCTGCAACGCGGGGCGCATGCGGGGAGGTTGGTGATTCCGTGCGACCACATTGAGGCGCAGACACGGAACTACTATTCGCATGTGCTCTACTCGGACGATGGCGGGACGACCTGGCGGCTTGGTGGGCGGGTACCGAAGCATCAGGTGAACGAGTGCGAGGTGGTGGAACTGAGTGATGGCAGGCTGATGCTGAACATGCGCAACTACGACCGGTCGGTGCGTGCGCGGCAGGTTGCATTCAGCGATGACGGTGGGCTCAGCTGGCGTGATCAGGCACCGGTTGCGGCGCTGATCGAGCCGATTTGCCAAGCGAGTGTACGCCGGTTGCGTTGGGCGCGGGAGGCTGGGCAACCGGGTGTGATCCTGTTTTCGAACCCGGCGAGTGCGGAGAGCCGGGTCAACATGACCTTACGCGCGAGTTTCGACGACGGTGTAAGCTGGTCGTATTCGCGGGTATTGCACGCGGGACCGAGTGCGTATTCCTGTCTGGCGGCGGGTGCCGAGGCGGATATGATTTACTGCTTATACGAGCGCGGCGAGAAGAATCCTTACGAGACGATCACGCTTGCGGTGATCCCCGCCGCGTCCGTGCGGCCGCCTGAGTGAGTGCGTGCGGCGGCCGCACGGGCCGTGTGCGGGTGGTTGTATGGCATGATCAAGGTACTGCGGGGGCAGATTGCGGCACGCTTGCCGGCTCGACCTTTTTCAGCCTGGAACGGAGTGCGATGGCCAAGCCGATGGCGACGACGAACAGGCCGACACCGAGCAGGGGCCGGTAGAAGAGCCATGCGATCGCGACGGTGATCGTCCAGAAGATGGCGGCGATCAGGAAGGCGACCAGGCCGGAGCCGGCTGCGACGATCTTGCCTAGGATGGGCAGGACGTCGGCCACGACGGCGAGCGGTCGGAGAACGGTTTTGAGTCCGATCCAGAGCAGGAGAAACCCGCCGGCGCGGATCAGCCAGGTCAGGATCTTGTTATCGCGCTGTGCTTTTTGGAACATGGCATCGGCGGAGTGAGTACCGATCTGGAGGAGCTGAATCGTGCCGCCGACCTTGGTCGTATGCGGCTCGAAGCTGTCGCTGACCTGGCGAGCGATGAGGCTGATATCGGTCATGGGCGCGACCTTGTATTGAATGCGGACGTCGCCCACGCGCGGTGCGGCGGGATCGAAGCCGATATAGAAGCCGTTGGGAGTCCTGATCGTGGTCCCGCGCAGGTCGTGGGGCACGGCGACCTCTTCCGGCAGCTGTAGCGGTTGAAAGTTATTGATTCCGCCGACCTGCGACGGTGAGAGGCGGAAGGCGCCGACGGTGACCTTGTCGGCCTGGAGATCTTTGGATTCAAAGGGCATAGATGTGGGGTTGGTATGCCCGGCGGGATCTTTGAACTCCGAGGATGGGATCAGCCGGCTGGACCAGCGTTGACTGTAGGAGTACTCGGTGACGGTTTCGGTGCCGCCGCCGACTTTGGTTTTGGTGTCGCTCTGTTCGGTCTCATCCCACTGGTACATCTCGACGGAGCGTTGCAGCTTGATCGCCTGGGCGGAGACACCGAACTCGGGGTCCTCAAGCATCTCGTCGGTAACGGCCTTTCCGGTGAGGTGAACCAGGGCGCCGTCGTTGGCGGGATTGACTTCATCTGCGCTTACGGAGGCAACGGACTGTGCGCCTTCTTCGAGGGTCTTCTGGCGTTTGACCGCCCGGCCTTCGTTGGTGAAGAGGACGGGGAAGGCGATGACGAAGAGGATCAGCCCAAAGAGAATGCCTTTGAAGGACTGACCGATACGGCTGAACCAGGACTGGCTAGTGACTTCCCGGACGGTATCCGCGGACATAGGACCTCCATTGTTGTGCTTGGATCGGACGGAACAGGGTATCAATACAGCTGGCAGTCACCGATGAAGTAACGGTGGTGTCCGTCTCCATCGGACAAAGGCAATGCGATTTGGGGGGTACCGTCCCGCATGCCTACGGAGATGAAGACACGGTATGTGCCGGGCTGTACGGTGGGTGCGACATGACCGATTCGGAACTCGCTTTTGTGTGTCGAGTGCGGCGCCTGATCGGGGGGGGCGACCTGGAGCCTGGCCATATCGATATTCTCATCGACCAGGACAGCGACGATGCCGTCCTGATCGTCTTTCACGGTGATTGCGGGAAACCCTCCCGGCAGGCAGGGTGCGACCCCGCGGTTGGCCCAGGTCCAATCGACGGTAAACCATGAATCGATTGGGATCCGGGCGGGGTAGGTGATTTCGGTGGGAAGGACGCGGTAGCCGAGGCGCAGATTGATCCGTTGAATCAGGTCCTTGTTCTTGTCGTAGAACTCCTGTGGCCACCAATGGATGGAGAGGTAGCTGGCGTGGTAGGCCTCAACGGCTTCGAGCAGCTGGCCGCCGTCCTTCCATGCGTCGCGCAGGATGGAGGAGCCGTAGTGCTCATGCTCCAGGATGACGGGCAGGGTCGGCCAGAAGTGGCCTGCCAGCTCTGCGTGATACCACTGGCGGGGGCTGGGCTGCACGAGGATGCTGTCATCGCGGAGGGAGACGCCGTGTGCGAGGGCGTATTCAGTGATGGGGAAATCTGTACCGGGTCGATCGTGGCCGACAAAATCGTCGGAGATGCAGAGCTGTGTGTCGGGGAAGTGCCTGAGGTGGAGGCCGATGTGTAATTTTTGGATCCGCAGGAGATCGGATTCCGGCACGGCACTGGACATATGTGTGTGGCCCTCGCCCCACATGCCGAAGGTGCCGACATCGATGAAATCGACATGTGGGTTTCCGTTGTAGCGCCGACCGGCGGCCTCGAGAAAGCGATCCAGTTTTTCGATCAAGACGGGGTCGTCGAAGACCGGGTCCCAGAGTGGGCTTTCGCCTTCGGGGACGGGGCCTTCGCCGAATTTGTAGAAGACGCGTTCGGCACCGGCGGCGACCACCCAATCCGGCGTGCCGGACCGATTCCAGTTTTCGGAGGTTGTGAATCGGAACGCGACACGGAGACCGCGATCGATCCAGCGTTGTGCGGGGGTGTCGAGCAGCGCCCAATTGAAGCGCCCTTCTTCGGGCTCGAGGAAGCACCAGGGGATCCGGAGGTAGATGGTGGAGAGGCCGGGGAAGAAATCGATGGTATCGGAGGGTGCGAGTTTGGAGCCGTAATTGGTGGGGACATTGGAATAGTAATGCAGGGTCCAGCCCATGCCGGGATTGACGAGGGCGGCTCCGGTGTCCTCGGGCAGGACGCGCACGCGTTCGGTGTCGTCAGCGTGGGTGCGGCTGGGTAGAACGATGCCGCCGATGACAGCGAGGGTTAGGGTGAGTGAGATATGTCTGAATGGAAGGAATGTCATGATCGGTATGATCCTCCCAGAGCCGGTATGCGTCAATGGGAAATCCGACTGTGGTGGGCTTGAGGGCGTTGGGCCTGCTGGTGATGGCTGATGCGGGGCCGGGCGGTGGTGTGGACATTTGTTCATGAATGTTCCACGCCGAATCACGCTTGCCATCGATACCGATTTGGTCGATTTGGTCGATTTGGTCGATTTGGTCGATTTGGTCGATTCAGTCGATTCAGTCGATTCAGTCGATTTAGTCGATTTAGTCGATTTAGTCGATTTAGTCGATTTAGTCGATTTA
>CALLYA010000033.1 GCA_937875495.1 uncultured Verrucomicrobiota bacterium | reverse complement strand
GGGGGCGTGGTGGCGTCGAACCAGGTCGGGTCGGATGTGAGTTTTTCACGCAGGTCGCCATTTTCCAGGTACCGGGCGAGCTTTCGGAAGTGCCGGGTCATGGCCTGGGGATCGGAGAGCTCGTTCACGGCGATCTCGATCACCTCCCACCCCAGTCGGCGCAGGGCGTCCCGGATTTGCCGGTCTTTGGCCAGGGTCTGTGGGTTGCCGTGGATGTGCTGGCTCATGCCGTCGAGGTAGATGCACACGCCCTCATCCTTGTTATGGGATGGGCCGCGGTAGATGACGTCCGGGGTGGTGGTCCCGATGGGGCGCCCGACATCGATCTGTTCTCCGCGGGAGCCTTTGCCGAAGCCGGCCCTTTCGAGCATGTACCTGAGCCGCCACTCGACGTCGTTAACCGGCTCGCCAATGCCTTTCTCCGGCCTTTTGGGTAGGATCCGATGCGAGAATTCGAGGGTGCGGCCCCATTCTTTGAACCGCTCGGCTGCCGATTCGCGGAACAGATGCTCGTGGTAATAGGAGTTGCGAAAGGTCTGGAGGCAATCGATGCAGGAACTCGCGCACTTTGCGGGGCATTGCTCGACGATGGCGATTGCGGCTTCGATGATTTCGTCGAATTTCTGGATCAGTTGCAACAGCAGGCCGGAGCCGCCCGGCATGGGGTCCCAGAGCAGGGCATCCACTTCCTTGCGATCGAACTTATTGATGACGAGGATCTGCAGGTCGTCCAGGTGCATGTCCAGGACTTGTGTGGCGCCCATGCGCACGGCTTCCAGGATGCTGTAAGCGGTGTTCTGATCGGGGCACTCCGGCAGGGAGACGACATCGGCGACGACATCGGTGAAGAAGCCGATATTGTGCGGTGTCTTCCCGCAGCGTTCCTTATGATCAGCGACAAACTTCGCGATAGCGGTTTCCGACGTCAGCGGCGAGAGGGCCTGGCCGCAGACGGTACATACGGGATAGCCGAGGGTGCCGTCGCGTTTGATGGTGATATTGGGGCCTACATTGACCAGTCGCAGGCGAACGCCCCGCCGCATATGCAGTCCTTGCGCGCCCCAGTTGAATACATTCCCACCGTCGTGCTGGTCTAGTTCATAGCCGTAGATGGCGACGCCCATCTGAAAGCGGATCTCTTCCTCGTCGGAGATCTGCGATGCGTGTTCGAGTTGGACATCGCAGACGGCGACACAATTCAGTGTGGTCCCACCGAGAGTCGACACGGGAGCATCCTCGAGCATCTGCCGGACGGCTTTCCGCTCGAGTGATACCTCGAACACGGGCCGGTCGTGATCCTCCTCGCGCGCATCGCGCTGGAGCTGGCGGGTGACGTAGCGGTTGCCGTTGGCATAGATCACGTTTCCGGGGACGTATTCCCGCAGGGCGGTACTGGGCGGCCGGGGCAGGGAGAGCCATCGGGCGCTTGTAGCCCAATAGGGCGCCTCGGCGGTGGCGACGATCGAGCCGACCTCGAGTCCGTATCCCGGCAGAAAGCCCTCGGCAGCGAGCACGCCGAACGTATTGGCCTCGTCATAGCCCTCGGCCTCACCCCGGCCACGTTTCCGTTCGCCTTTCAAGCGTTGGACCAGGCGTTCGCAGCGCCGGAGCATGGACTGATCGGCCCTATCGAGGGTGCCGTGTTCACGCTGGCGCGCGTGGAGCTGTTGGATTTGGTCCATGGCCCAATTGAGTCGGCCTTCGAGGCGGCGGACCACCTCTGACAGGCTATCGGCCATGCGGTCGAGGTGGTCTTCCATGGCCTTGTTGCTGACCACATCCTGATCCGCCTTCGGCCAGCCTTGTGTGAAGACGCGTTGGAGGTTCTGCAGCAGGTCGGCCTTTTCGCGCTGAATGAGGCGGCCGAGGGGTTTGAGATCAAACCGGTCCTGTCGGATCCGGCTGTCCTGGAAGAGGTAACCGGAGATCTGGCGCGGCAGCATGGTCCTGAGCACTTCACCGATCTCTTCGCGTTCCTGTCGGGTCCGTTCCTCGGCGCGTGCGAGCTGGTGCAGGCGTGTGATCACGGCGGCGTGCACGTGTTTCGCGACCATGAAATCGTTTCTGAGATTGAACGCGGGCGGATCGATCCTGCCTTCGAGCAGTTTGAGCGGATTGGCAAAGTATGCGCGGTCGTGGGAGACGGACCTGCAATAGGTGAGGATGACGGCCATGCGATGGCGGCGTCCTGCGCGTCCGGCGCGCTGCCAGTAGTTAGCGGGCAGTGGCGGGACGTTGCGCATCAGCACTGCGTCGAGCTTACCGATATCGACACCGAGCTCGAGTGTCGGGGTGCAGACGAAGGTATTGACGGCCTGGGAGTTTCCTTTGAACAGGTTTTCCAGGCGCTCACGATCGGCATGCGGCACCATGGCGGTATGTTCTTCCGGGCGCAGCATGGAATAGCCCTGATCGAGCATTTGGAGGTCGTAGTTATCGGGGTCTTCCCGGACGAACTCGACCTTTCCGTCGCAGCGCCATGCGGGGCATAGGTCACCCGGCGGGCGGCGAACGATCCGCCGCCGGCAGGTCGTGCAACGATAGACCCCGGAGTTCGGTTGCATCCGGACCCGATCGGCATTGACCTGGTAGACTTCTGAAACCCCGGGCAGTGCTTTCCCGTGCTGGCCCTTCAACAGAGTCTTCACAAGCAGATCGAGCTCGCGCAGGAAATCGAACAAGCTTTTAGCGAACTCCTCCACCTCATCGGTCGGGACGCCCCACTTGTGGAGCATCTGCCGGATGGTGGTATCCCCGCGCTCGCTGAGCCACTGGGTGACGTAATCCGCCTTCTCGCTGTACCCGCGGAAGAGCTTGGTACCAACGGGCGGGCCCATAGGCGGCAGGTAGTTCGGCGCCAGGGCGTCGTTCGCCCAATACTTCGTGAATATTTCGTACTCGAGATCGAAAAGGACCTTCTTCCGCCGCAGGGAATCGAGGAGGCATCCGACGCCGTTGCAGAGTTCGTCGGCCGGCATGCCGAGTCTGCGCGCGTGCCGCTGTATCCAATCGGTCGCCGGCACGAGGCCCTCGTACGTCACCATCATCCGGCCCCAGGGCTCCAGCCCGATCGGCTGGCGCGAGGAGGTGACGAGCTCGCGCAGGACCTGGATGCGCAGGTATTTCTTGCGCTCTTCGTGGTGCCGTCCGCCTGAAGAGCCTTCCTTGCGCGCATGGGTCCACACCTCCGGAATGAGTGCGCGCGAAAGCGCTTCATCGCTCTCCAGTTGTTGTTCCAGGTGGAGAACCAAATCCCCGATCGTTCGATTCCCGGCGGCGAGTCCGTCGGCCATCAATGCCTGCAGCCGGAACCTGCGTGCATGGTCCTTCATCCAGCCGGCCTGGAACGCGGCTTCCTGGCGGTTGTCGCAGAAGACGAGCAGGCGTGGACGTTCCGAGTGATGGATCATGTCCTGTGCCAGGACGTGCACATCGGCGACATTGGTGGCGCGCACGGGGCGGGCGGGTTCACGGTAGTGTCCGCCGGCGGACCTTCTGCCGGTGGCCTTGCAGCAGACGCAGCTGCTGAGCATGCCTTCTGAATCCTCCTTGGACTTGATGGCGAGCAGTGGCACGAGGGTGGAGCTGACCCCGCAATGGAGGCATCGGCTGACCTCTTCGGGATGGCACGCGCCGCAGTGGCGGCAGAAGAAGAGCTTGTGCAACCGGTCCTGCCCCTCCTCGGGGTTCTCCTCGGTCCCGCCGACGATCCGATCGAGCAGGACGACCCGGCCGCCGCCCCGCGTCTCATCGAGCGGCTCCCAGTAGTAGGCATCGCCGACGGCGGTTCCGCCGCTGGGCATGCTGCCGAAGAACTCGAAGTCATTCAGCCAGGCAACGAAGTAATGCTGACCGCAAGTGGTGCATGCGAGCACGGGGAAGTGTGCGTATCGCGGTTGTTCGGGGGCATCTGCCTCGTCCTCGGCGTTGGGTGGCTGTTGTGCATCGTCTTCGTCTTCGGCAGCGAGCAGCAGTTTGGGCTCATCCATCTCTTTGGGGAAGCTGACGACGCCTCCGCTGATCCCACGCACGAACGCGTGCACGACGGGCCGCAACAGCGGTCGCTCCTGATTACGTGCCGCGGCGCCGAGGGTGAGCCAGGTCAGGATCTCTTCCTCGGTCACCTCGCGGCCGATCTCGGCTTCGAGCAGTTTCGGCAGCTGATCGAGCGGTTTCGGGCGCGCGAGCAGCTCGCTGAGCCGGCGGACGAGTTCATTATGCTGGAGCTTCTGGAACAGGCTGTATTCCCAGCCCTCATCGCCCGGCGTGAGCTTCTTCGTGGTCAGCGCGCGATAGACATTTGCGACGCGTTCGCCAGCACTCTCACCGGCGTCGACGGCCTCGACACAATCCTGGAGCAGCTTGGCTGGATCGGCCTTTGACGTGCGTGGCACGTGTTGCTGCTTTGCCCAGACCTCCTGTTCGTAGGTCTCACTGATGGTGGCGACGCGTTGGGGCTCGATGCCGAAGAAGCGTGCTGCGAAATCGCGTGCGGCGTTTGGGTTATCGGGGTCGGCTATGGTGGCCGAGGTCGCGACGCAGATGGTATCGGCGGCGGACCGATTGCAGAATGCGCGGAGCCTGCGGATGAGGCAGGCGGTCTCGGCGCCCTGTGCGCCGGTGAAGGTATGCGCCTCGTCGAAGACCATGAAATCGAGGCGTGCGTTGGCGAAGAGCTCGGTATCTTTCTGGCGAGTGAGCAGCAGTTCAAGCTGGTTGACATTGGTGAGCAGGATACGCGGCTGTTCGCCGGGCGTGCGCATCATTTCCCGGGAGCAGACCTCCTCGGCGGGGTAGACGGACTCGCCGCGTGTGGCCTGTGCGAGGCGTGCCTCGTAATCGGCCTTGGAGGCGCCCGGGTCGAGTCGGATCCCGGCGACCTCGCGTTCGTACTCGGGCGTCTTGCCGACGTACATGCCGAACCTGACCCCGGTCCCGGCGAGGAGCCCGCGCAGGCGTGCGAGCTGGTCTTCGGCGAGGGCATTCATGGGGTAGACGATGACGGCGGAGATTCCGGCCGGCTCATGCAGGTCGCGCAGTTTGAGGCAGTGACTGACGATGGGGTAGAGAAAGCACTCGGTTTTCCCGGAGCCGGTACCGGTTGCGACGAGGGTGGTCCTGTGGTGATGGATGGCGCGGACCGCGGACTCCTGGTGTGCGTAGAGGTGGGTGATGGCCTCAGGGATCCGCTGCCGCATGGCCGGGTGGAGGATGCCCTCGTCGATGAGGCTTGCGATGGCGGCGCCGCGTTTGAACGGGCGCGATAGGCTGATGTATGGGCCTTGGAGCAGGGGCGAGTGGCGGGTCTGGTCGAGCGAGAGCAGCTGACGCATCTGCTGATTCATTCGCGGATCGGCGAAGGGATAGGCCGTGAGCTGGTAGCGCAGGAAGCTGCTCATGACCTTTTCGGTAAAGACAATTGGGTTCAGCGCCATGATCGCGTCTCCGGAGTTTTTGTCAGCGGGAATGAATCGCTGGGTCAGGTATCGTCAGATAGGAGTTCGGGTTGGTACAGGCCGGTTTTGGGCTGCTTGGAAGGTGTAGCGGGCGTGCTCGGCTCGGGTGCGGGCTGCTCGCCGTGCTCGATCTCGGCGAGGAGCTTTCGATAACCGGCCGCGCCGAGCTGGTTGCGTGCATGCAGGTGGCACTCGCGCCAGGACTCCTCGGCCGTCTGTGCCAGCTGCCAATCGTAAAATCGCGGGCCGAGGCGCGACGCGACCGGCTGTGGCTGCAGCGCGCGCTCGTCGTGGCCGAGTCCGTAATCGGCGAGGCGCAGGGTCTCCGGCAGCATCCAGCCCTCGCCGTTGTTCTGCGTGAGAAATGCCTCGATCCCCTTGTCCCGATCCCCGCCGCACTCGCGGATCTTCTGCTCGAGATCGTGAAAGGCAACCAGCGTCAGCACCGTGTGGCGCAGCTCCGGGTCTTTGTCTTTGTCGACTCGCCAGAAGCCCACCGAGGAAAAATGATCAGGTTTTTCCGAGCTGGGATTATCGCAGTCCTTTAAAATATATTTAGAGTCCGCTTTATTGAGGCCGTAAGCTTCCATTGTAAGTGCGTCGGCAATTACACGACCCTCCAAATGAAACGGTTTTGTTAGTTTCCATAAGGATTTCCACCCACTATTATTATTTGTTCTTTTTGCAATTAGCCAAAATGCTGAAAAGCTGGTTGTTGCACAGGCTAACTCGAGGCATAGACAAGCTAGTCGATCACAAAGATCCGAGTTCGGAGTATGAAGAGGTGTTTCGGCAATAAAGTGATAATTCAAGTGGGTTCCTGCAATTCTTTTTCTAATTGCAGAATCAATGACATATGAATTTAAGAAAACAGGCAAGAGTAGTGCTTGGTTAATAGATAAATCGAATAGGACCGGGGAAGTGTTTCCGCATGGAAGTGCCGGGATTATGGATGCTAACGCAGTTCGAGTGTCAGTATTTCTGGCAATATCTCGGAACCCCACCTTGAGAGCGTTAGGGCTACTGGGTCGAAAATCTTTGGTGCTAAGGATATATCTGGGGTTAATGGTCTTGAAATTCCAATTGTTAGGTTCCCATTTTCCAGTGTTTCCTGCATTTCGCTTCCATATCTTCCTTGATGAATCGAATTGATGGATCATCGATCCTTCAACCAGCGGCAGCGCCACATCCTCCACCTTCTCCTCATGGATCCATTCATCGGCGTTACGTGCGAGGATGATGCCTTCGGGGATATCGGCGCGTGGGATGGGCAGGGTATCGTAGGGCGGCTGTGCGCATCGGCGTTGCCATTGGGTATGTTCGACATCGGCGCCGTATGCCTCGATTTCGGCCTGGCATTCTGGGGCGATGGGGACGACGTGGTTCGGGTCGATGCGCAGCTGTTGCCAGAGCTCCGCGATCGGGCGCCAATCGCCTTTGAGCCAGCGGCTGTACTCGTCCGGCCGGTAGCCCTTCGCCTCCCACTTCGGCCGCGGCGGGAAGAGATGGGAATCACTGGTCATATTGAAATCGCCCTGGGCATATTTGATCCCCCAGCCGTCGGGGCTGTCATCGCCGAGCAGGACCGAGTTCGAGTAGATCTTCTCCAGGATCTCGAGGTCGCGTGCGGACTGAATTTCGAGGATGGCGAGGGAATTCGGGCTGAAGCGCTGGACCTGTTCTCGGCTGTACGGGGTGACGAATTCCTCGGCGTGTTCCCAGTCATCGAGCTCGCGCCGCATGAAGGCGGCTTTTATCGCGCTGGTCTTACCGCCTTTAGTGACCACGATCGGGTTGAACTTGTAGCGACTATCGATGTCAAAGATCTTGTTACGGTTCTCGAAGCCGAAGAGCCATTCCCACTGACACTGGTCGAGAAAGAGCCGGCGCAGGGCGATGGAGCCCTGATCGGAGTAGAGGCCGGAGGGGACGATGATCCCGATCCTACCGCCTTCTCGGGCGATGGCATGGCTTGTTTCGAGAAATAGCTTATATGTGTATGCCTTGCCGCTACCTCGGAATGCGAAGGGATGTGGAACGGAGATAAACCCTTTGGACTTTTTCCGGGACGTTCGCCAGAGGTGGTGTTTTTTGGGGTTGGCCTTGCCTTTGGAAATGGAAAACTGTTCGGGATTCGATTCCGCGAGTTCGGGATCTCCGAACGGGTTCGAGGCGTGCTTCATCCAATTCGTGAAGCAGGAGAAGTTGTGGTTATAATCCAGCCATGAGTCCTCGATTTGGGCATCAGCAAAGTATTCGGACTGTTTTCTAAGCGCCTCTTGTTTGCCATAGGCCCGATAGAGCGGATCGATATTGGAGAAGAACTCTTTGGAGTTTGGCTGCAAGGTTTCCCACGGCGGATTCCCCAGGACGGCATCGAAGCCGGAGCTGGTGGCGTGGAAGACATCAGGAAACTCGAGTTCCCAGTGGAAGAATCTCTTGGTGGCTGCGATCTGCTCTGCGATTTGGCGGGTGGCCGGGTCTGGGTCTGCGAGGGTACTGGGCAGGGGCGCGTGATCGACGGCGTCGCCAGGCCAGAACCAGCACGCGCACCAGAGGTCCATGGCTGTTTTGAGCCGCTGATAGGCTGGTGCCCCGAGGAGTTCTTCGCGGTAAAAGCGTGCGCGCTCGGTGGATTCATGCACCGGCATCTTATGCAGCTGTTCGAGCTTGGCGAGTGCCTCGTCATGGATGGCGGCGGCGCTTTCCAGGTGGTCCTTCTGGAAGAGCGTCTGCCCTTCGAGGACGTGGCTGAGGTCGGGCGTCAGGCGATCCTTGACGAAGGTCTTGATGGCCTGGGTCCGCGCGCCTTTCTCGAAGTATACGCCGTTGGTGTACTTATCATCGCCGCCGTCCCGGTTCTTCCATGCCATGACGGGGTAGTGCTGGAACTGATCGAACCAGGCACCGATGAGCGCGTTCCCGTTCTTGATCTTATGATCGAGGAAGGAGAACGGGAGCGAGCGATCGAGCGTTTCGATCCAGAGCGCGAGCCGACAGAGCTCGACGGCGAGCGGATCGAGGTCGACGCCGTAGATGCAGCGTTCGACGATATGCCGCCGGAGGAGTGCTTTGAGTCGGGGCTCGAACTGCTCGTCATCGGGGCGGCATGGGAGCAGCTCCGCGGTGAGCGGCTCGGCGTGCTCGGCCTGTTCGGGAGTAGGGGTGAGCAGCTGGACGATGGCGTGGGGGCCGTCCTGGCGGATGCGATTGTGGTGATGGAGCGAGGTGAAGAGGGCATCGGTCAGGTAGCGCAGGGCTGCGACGGGGAAGGTCCCGGAGCCGCAGGCGGGATCGCAGACCTTGAGTCCGAGAATCTCTTCCGGCGGTCGCGGTTGCGCGGGTGGGGCGGTTGGTGTGCCGGGTGCGGAGTGATAGCAGAGCGGTTGCAGCGTACGCTGAACGGTCGGCACGGCGAGTCCGGGCCGGGTATAGAAGGAGCCGGAGCCTTTGCGCGTGCCGCCCCAGCGCACGAGGTACCACTCGCCCGGGAGGACGACGCGTCGGACGAGTCCTTTGGCGGTGTTCGCGACTGCCTGATCGAATTCATTGGCCGTCTGGCCTTTGGACGTTTTGCGCGGCTTCTTGACGAGCTTGCCGGCCACCACGGCGCGGCGTGCCCACTCGGCGGCGCGGGAGCGGACCTGATTCCGCTGGTCTTGGGAGTCTTCAGTGGTGTCCTCTTCCTCATCGGCAGGGGAGTCGTCCTCTTCGCTCTCCTCGGCTTCATCGAGCTCCTCGTCAGGCTCTTCGTCGGCCGGTTCGTCCTCGTCCTCGTCCTCGGCATCCTGCTTTTGATTTTTAGCCTTGAGGCTCTTGAGCAGGTTAGCGATTGCGCTGTCATCCATGGCCTCGAGCCGGCTGAGCGGGAGGGCGGGCTCGTTGCCGAGTGCGAGGAAGACGACGGGATCGCCATCCGGCGCGGTCTTGAGTTCGAAATCGAGGAGGCCTTCGTAGAGGATTCCGATGTATTCGCTGGAGAGGTCGGAGAAATCGACGGGTGCGGGGATGGCGATGGATTGGCGGCCTTGCTTGATGCGGACCTTGGTACGGCTGATGAGTTCGAGGATCTGCTTCACCTGCTCATCGGACATGAGTTCCTGGTTGAAGCATGCGGTCTCGAAGACGGCGAGTGCCTGATCGAGCGGGTCGGAACTGTTCGGGTCGCCGGCGGCGAAGAGCTCGCCTTCGTAGCGTGGGACGAGCAACTCGGTATGGTGCGAGCCTTCATAGACGAGCCGGAAGAGCCCGAGCACGCGCGGCCATGCGGTCCAGGCGCGTTCGAGCGCGGCCCGGCCGCGGGCGGAGTGTTTTGAGAGCGATTCGAGGAGTCCGGTCAGGCCGTATGCCTGATGATAGAGCGGGTTCTCGCGCGGAAGCAGGTCGCGCGACTCGGCGAAGAGGATGACGACCAGGCGCATGATGACGCGCACGGCGGCGCGGTAGATCTCGCTGGGGTCGGCATTGGGGCATTGGGTTTTGAGCGTGTCGCCGTGGGCGAAGATCAGGATCTCGACGGCCTTTCGCACCTGTTCGCCGAGGACATTGGAGAGATCGGCCTGCCCCTTACGGCTATCGAGGACG
>CALLYA010000032.1 GCA_937875495.1 uncultured Verrucomicrobiota bacterium | reverse complement strand
CCGCAACAATACGGATTTGCTAGCCGGTTTCTCGTGTCCGAATCCCATCCCGCGTCCCTGCGATACCGATACCGATAGCGACCCCGACTCCGATCGTGCTTCGCCATTGACCTTTTCGGACAGCGTCTAGCTCGAGTCAGTCCGAAAAGGTAGCCGCATTCCCGACCTGCCCTCCCCATTCCCCCTCAGCGCCTCTGCGCCTCTGCGCGAGTCCTCCCCATCCGGAACCGGAGATTTCCCGCAGGGGACGCGGTGGCGTTTTCGAGCTGGCCATGGGAAGTGGGTAGGTTTCATGCCATAGCCCTAACCTTTTATCCATGGCCACAGAGATCACCGAGGCCACAGAGGGGCAAGTCCTTGCCTAGCTGGAGTCAGTCCGAAAAGGTTGCCGCATTCCCAACCTGCCCTCCCCATTCCCCCTCTGCGCCTCTGCGCGAGTCCCCCCCATCCGGAGCCGGTAGGCCTCGCCCAGAGCACGCGGTGGCGTTTTCGGTCGGGATCTAGGCAGCTAAAGCAGCCCCACTGCGCACAGACCGCTCAGACTCCCGGGAAAAGAGAGCGCAGCAGCTCCGTCGTGGTTCCGAGGACCCGCTCCAAGCCCAATGTCAGTGACTCCGCATCCCGCTGGATCAATTCCACCAAGGCCGGCGCATCCAATCCCTGCTCGGGTAATGGCTTGCCCTCAAGAAATGCGCGGTAGGCACGGAGGTTTTCACCAAATGTCGACGCCACTTCATAGACCGGTTCCATGGTGCCCTGGATCTGTTGACCAGCCGTCAGGACCTGGGTGCGACGGACCTCAGCATTCGCGAGCATCGCCGGATTTCGAACTCGCTGCAGCTCTGTGTCCCAGCGCTCAAAGTATTCCTGACCGAGCCCCGAGATCTCATGCCCGAGAAGGCGCAGGTCGTGGGCGCTTTCATGAGCCGCGTCAAGATTCGCGATCAGCGGTTGCTGAAGTTCCGGCGAGGGAACACCCGTGGAGAGATCGACCTGGTCGAGATGTGCGCTGAGGGCAACCAGCTGATCACGAACCTCCATCAGCTGATCACTGAAGGCGTGGATCATCGGCGGCACACCATCGTAGATGCGCGTTGCAAGGACAGGTTGGGAATGGTCACTTGTCCCACCCGGATCGATCGCAGACTGACAACCAAGACCGAACTGCAGGGCGAGCGACATCACTCCCCACGCCAAAATGCGACTTCCTAGGACGGCGTTCTTGTGGATCTTCACGAATATCCTCTCCCTTGGTGTGGTTGTTGTCTGTGCGAATAGTCCCGTGTGGTTGTCAGACTTTCGTTCGAAAGGCTCAACGCAGGGAATGGCTAAGAATAGCACGAACCCCACGGGATGCGCCAGGAATGCTTTGACCCGAATTCGGCACGTTGTGTATACTAGGATTTTTCGTTGAGCCCCTCCCTGAGTCACACCCCGACACATGAGCACCCCCGAACCTACGATCTATCTGGTGGACGATGATGAATCCGTTCGACGAAGCATCGAGCGACTGGTTCGCTCGGTCGGATACTCGGTCCATACCTTCGCCTCCCCGAAGGACTTTTTGGAGGAACATCGTTGCGCTGGGCCGTGTTGTCTGATTCTTGACCTCCGAATGCCGGACCTCAGCGGGCTGGCCTTGCAAAAGATGATGGAGGACTCCGACCTGCAGATGCCGATCATCTTTCTCACCGGCCACGGCGACATCCCGACCACCGTCGAGGCGATGAAGGGCGGCGCGGTCGATTTTCTTCCCAAACCGTGTGAGGAAACGAAATTGCTGGAGGCGATCCGGGAAGGGCTGAGGCGCGACACCCTGGAACGCGATCAGCAGGAGGAACTCCGGGAGATCAAGCGCAAGCTTTCCCTGTTGACCCCACGTGAATTCGAGGTCTTTACCCTGGTCGTCTCCGGATTGCTGAACAAACAGATCGCCTGGGAACTCGGAACCGCCGAAAAGACGATCAAGGTCCATCGTGCGCGGGTGATGACCAAAATGCAGGTGCTCTCCCTGGCCGAGCTGGTGCGCATGGCCGAACGTCTCGGGATCAAACCACGCGACCCCCAATAGCCCCTTTCCGAAAACGAAATCGATCCGTAACCATTGCCTAGAGGCGACGACTGAAAAAGCATGCCTTTCCGGACAGGGATTTGGCCACAGAGGGTTTAGCCACAGAGGCCACAGAGGGCACAGAGAGATTCTCCCTTTTGCCGTCGACGAGGCAGCCCCTACCTCAGCCGGATAACGCCCAGATGGAAAAGGACTTGCGCCTCTCTGTTCTCGGTGACCTCTGTGGCAGGAATCTTCTCACCAGAGGTCGTCCGAATTTCGACCCCGCTTTCGAGAATGATCAGCCTGATCCGTAACCATTGCCTAGAGGCGACGCCTGAAGGAGCGCGCCTTATCGGACGAGCTGCAGCATGCAGCAAGAAGGCACGCTGATCCGTTACATCCCCCCCACCCTCACGAACAGGATATTCATCAGGAAGGGGACCCCCGAACCGCCTCGCTAGAGGGTATCCGAAAAGGTGAATGGCGAAGCAAGATCGGGGTCGGGGTCGCTATCGGTCTCGGTATCGAAAGGCCGCGGGATGGGATTCGGACACGAGAAACCGGGTATCGCAACTGTATTGTTGCGGTGCTGACACAGTTCGGCGGTGAAGTTTGGGCTGTCCATGAGGGTCAGACGCCAACCAGAACAGGGATCGATTCCGATCCCGATTCCGACCCCGACCCCGATTCAGCCAATGATCTGACGGATCAGCAACCATTGTCTGGAGGCGACACCTGAAGGAACGTGCCTTTTCGGACAACCACTCGCTGTGAACGGGAAGCCCCCTGCAACCACTAGCCAACTCGCTCGTGTCCAAGCATATACACAATCCGCATGTGATTGTTGGCCTAAAGTCCAATAGCGCACCGATGAAAAACCCGATACAGTGCTTCCTAGGTTAAGGGCAACCCCCTCAGGACGGGAGTCATGCACGTCTAAATCAATTCCCTGCCCCAACACCCAAGGCGTGTAGGCTTCCCTCTTGGGGGGGTTGTCGCTTTTTTTGCCTCGATCGCAGACACCTGTTCCGTGTCAGCAGCGATCCATGTATCGGCTCTAAGCATACCCGTCCGACATTACTCCCAACGGTCAGACGAGCTGTTGGCTTACAAAAAAAATGGCTGCCCGACAAGGATTCGAACCTTGAATAACGGCTCCAAAGGCCGCTGTGTTACCGTTACACCATCGGGCATGCCTCGATTTACCTATAGGCAGGGTCGGAACATGTTTCAAGTACCGAGTAAAATTAGCCGACAGGCCAATCCAGAGCCTGTCCAGCCCTAACCATTTGCGAACAGCAATGTTCTTTCATTACAACCACGATTCACCCTTGCCGGGCAGGATCATGTTTCCTGGTTTCAGGCAGGAAGGGATGGCTGGAATGGCCGTATTCAGCCGCCCTGATTCGGGGTACTATCCACCGCGACAGCGCTTCCCCGCGGTGGATAATTCCGCCGACCGTTTCGTTTTTGCGGTGGTGGGTCATATGAGCGTGGTACCAAGGTGATAGAACCGGGACCCACCAGATCGTTCAGCAATTGCTCGAGTTCTTCGCAAGCGGTGATCCGGTACTGGTCGCCGCCTTGAACCACCGCTACGGCCCCCTCGGTCGTCCTCAGACGCAGGAGCAGCAGACTGGTCCCAGGGTTGATCGAACAGACGGAACGGATCTGCTCGAGAACGGACCGGAGCTTGTCGTCCGGGACGCGGGTGAGATCAATCAGCGTGTAATCCACCAGTTTCGACCGGGCCTCCTCCATGGGAATCACGCGGTCGATCACGAGGCTGGGACCCTGCAGCCCCAATCGAACCACGCCCTGGAGAAAGACCATCCGTTCGGTCGCCAAGTGTTCCTGGTATTGTTCGTATGTCTGCGGAAAAGCGACCGCTTCGCAGATGCTGTTGCCCAGCCCCTGCATCTGCACGATACCCATCTGCTGCTGTTTCTGGGTGAAGGTGCGCTTCATTGCGGAGATCAGCCCACCGATCGTCACTCCCGTGGTTTCGGACAACAGAGGATTCCCATCTTCGTCGACCGCAGTAAGGGTCTGCATCGAATGGCTAGAGAGCTGGGTGACGATTCCACGATAGGCATCCAGGGGATGATGCGAGAAATAGAAGCCCAATACCTCTTTCTCCTCTTCGGACAAACGCGCGGAGTCCCATTCGGGGATGGGCGGCAATTCATGGGGGCTCTCTGAATCCGTGCCCTCCTCCTCCGCGGCCGCGCCAAAGAGGTCGAAAAGGGTCCCCTGCCCCACCACCCGATCGCGATTTCTCGCGGCGCCGATGGCCAATGCTTTCTCCGCCACCGCGAAGTGCTGGCTGCGGGTGCCGAAGGAATCGAAGGCTCCCGCTTTGATCAGGTTTTGGAGCGTCGTCTTGTTGATGACCTTCGAATCGAACCGTTCACACAGATCAAAAATTCCGGCATACGGGCCGTTCGCCTGGCGTTCCCGCACCAATTCCTCCATCGCGCGGGCACCGACCCCCTTGATGGCTGCAAGTGCATACCGAATCTCACCGTCGCGGGGCACCGCAAAACCCACGCCCGACTCGTTCACATCGGGTCCGCGGACCTCTAACCCCATCCGTTTCGACTCCTCGATATACTCCGCCACCTTGTCGGTATTGCCCATATCGAGGGTCAAAACCGCCGCCATGAATTGGGTGGGATACTTCGCCTTGAGGAAGGCGGTTTGGTAAGCCAGATAGGCATAGGCTGCGGAGTGGCTCTTGTTGAAGCCGTATTCGGCGAACTTCTCGATGAGGTCGTAGACCTCAATCGCGATCGCATCGCTGTAACCTCGGTCCTTTGCACCCTTCAGAAAGAGCGCACGGTACTCGGCCATGATATCCTTCTTCTTCTTACCCATGGCCTTACGAAGCTTGTCCGCCTCGCTCAGGGAGAAGCCTGCCAATTTGCTGGCCAGGAGCATCACCTGTTCCTGATAGACGATCACCCCGTAGGTGGAGCCGAGAATCGGTTCGAGATCAGGATGCTGATAAATCACCTCTTCCTGCCCATGCTTCCGGCGGATAAACGAGGATATGTTCCCCATGGGCCCCGGGCGGTACATCGCATTCAGGGCGATCAGGTCCTCCAGCCGGTCCGGACGGGCCTGGCGAAGCATCTTCTTCATGCCATCCGATTCAAACTGGAACACTCCGTTCGTATCGCCCCGGCTGAACACCTGGTACACCTCCGGATCCTCAAAGGAGATCTGATCCATGCGCAGGTCCTCACCGGTCGTCTCCTGGACCAATTCCGCCGCGCGCTGAATGACCGTCAGGGTCTGGAGTCCCAAGAAGTCGACCTTGAGCAGTCCAATGGGATCGATCAACTTCATATCATACTGGGTACAGGGCATCTCTTCGGAGGGTGCCTTGTAGAGCGGGGCATATTCGGTCACGTCCCGATCGGCGATGATCACGCCGGCGGCGTGGGTACCGGTGTGCCGAACCAACCCTTCGATGCTCATCGCGACGTCGATCAGCTCCCTGTAAACGGGATTGGAATTGTAGATCGTCCGGAAATCCGGACTCTCCTCCAGCGCATCGATCAATTTGATTCCGGGAACGGCAGGCACGGTCTTCGCAATTCGATCGACTTCAGGCAGGGGCACATCCAGCACTCTTCCAACGTCGCGGATCGAACCCTTCGCGGCAAAGGTACCGAAGGTGATGATCTGACAGACATTGGCCTGACCATATCGCTGGGCCGCGTATTCGATCATCTCCGTGCGGCGGGCCTGGCAGAAATCGATGTCGATATCCGGCATCTCATTGCGCCCCTCGTTGATGAATCGCTCGAACAGCAGGTCGTATTGCAGCGGGTTGAGGTTGGTGATCTCGAGTGCATAGGTCACAATGCTGCCGGCGGCGCTGCCACGCCCTGGACCGACCGGGATCCCGACCTCACGCGCGTGCCGAATCAGGTCCCATACGATGAGTAGGTACCCGACGAATCCCATCTTACAAATGACCCGCAACTCCTCCTCCGCCCTGGCGCATATTTCGCTCGTCAGCGGATCGCCAAAACGCTTGTGAAGTCCTTGATACACTAGCTCCCGGAAATAGCTCTCCTCGTCCTGACCTTCGGGCAGAGGGAAGTACGGAAAATGATACTCGCCGAGCGGGATCTCCAGGTCACAGCGTTCGGCGATTTCGAGCGTGGTCTGCAACGCCTCGGGACAGAAGTCCCGAAAGACCATGGCCATCTCCTCCGGCGATTTCATGTAGAACTGGTCGTTCGTGAACTTGAGGCGATTGGTGTCCGCCCGCTTTTTCCCCGTCTGAACACAGAGAAGGATGTCGTGGGCCTTAGAGTCGGCGCGATGGACATAGTGAATATCGTTGGTGGCCACGCAGGGGCGCCCGAACTCCTTGGCCATCTCGATGATCTGCGGATTGGCAAGCCGTTCCTCCTGCAACCCGTGATCCTGCAACTCGAAGTAGAAGTTCTCTTTGCCGACGATGTCCATGTATTTCCCGGCAAGATGGTAGGCTTCCTTGGTCTTGCCCTTCAACAGGAGGCGTGGAATTTCACCACCGATGTCGGTACTGGTGAGGATCAGACCTTCGCTGTGCTGGGCTAGGAGGTCCTTGTCGATGCGGGGACGGTAGTAAAACCCATGAAGGTAGGCCTTGGAACTCAACTTCATGAGGTTCTTGTATCCCTGGTAGTTCTTGGCCAGGATCAATAGGTGGCGTCCGTATTCGCCGTCAACCTTCTCACGGGTCCGCATGCTCTTGCCTTCCGGGGCGATAAAGGCCTCCATACCCACGATCGCCTTGATCGGCTTCAACCCATTTTCCGCGGCCTTCGCGGAGGCTTTCTTGCACTCCTGATAGAGCTCCACCACCCCGAACATGTTGCCGTGATCCGTCAACGCCACCGCGGGCATGCCCATCTCCTGGGCCGTCTTGACGAGCGCCTCGATCCTGCTGTGCCCATCCAGAAGGCTGTAGTGGGAGTGATTATGGAGATGGACAAATGAAGGTGTATGGACCATAGCGGCAACTCCTCAGACAGAAGGCGAATCGATTTCACGAGGGCGAATCGCTCCCGATGTCCCCTAGTAAAGCACGCGACCGACAGAGATCAAGAACGACCTCGAGCATTCAAGGAGGAGTAGGGATGTCGGAGCTTTTTTCTACAATTGCCCCGCCCTGCAGAAAAGGGAGCCCCAAAAAAGCATAGATCAGAGGCATGGATCCAGCTCACCCCTATGGCAGGGCGAAAACGCCACCGCGTCCGCTGCGGGAGGCTCTCCGGATGGGGAGAACTCCCGCAGAGATCGCAGAGAACGCAGAGGGGTCTTGGGAGGAGGAAAAGGGACCTACATCGGAGCCGTTTTCTGCAACTGACTTGGTCTGCGGAAAACGGATAACCTCCATCTTCTCCTTGAAAAAAGGGTCGGATCAAGGCGTTGACCCTACCCACCCCGGTGGTCGGCTCGGAACCACCTTGGCGCCTCTGCGCCTCTGCGCGAGAATCTCCGGATCCGGATGGGGAGGTATCCCGCAGAGAACGCAGAGGGGTCTTGGGAGGAGGAAAAGGGACCTACATCGGAGCCGTTTTCAACAACTGCCTTGGTCAACTGAATCGG
>CALLYA010000031.1 GCA_937875495.1 uncultured Verrucomicrobiota bacterium | reverse complement strand
TCCGGGTCCGGATGGGGAGGTCAGGTTGAGAATGCGGCTACCTTTTCGGACAGGCTCTAGCAACCTGGAATTGGGGTGGGCAGCGATGATCCGCTTGATGAGCGTCGACGCGGCCTTCGCTTCACTCCATTGGCCCAAGCCGCTGAGAACTCACTGATGATCCATCTTCTGGTTCGTGATCTCTATGGAAACCTGCGCAAGGGGCGCACCTATCTGCTCTTCAGCCTCGGGGTGATGATCCCCGCCCTGGCGCTGATCCGAGGCTGGCCGTCGGACGGTGTGCTTATGATGGATGCGCAGCCGGGACCGGATCTGTTTCGGGGTGTCGCTCTCGCCCAACTTTTTTTTATCGCGTTGGTGTTGCCTGGATTGGCCGGGGTTGCGATCACTGCCGAGCGGGAGCAGGGGACCTTGGGCATGCTGCTCGCCTCGGCGGCGACGCCCGAGGCGATTATGATGTCGAAGTGCCTCAGCGCAAGCCTGGTGGTGTTGGGGATGGTCTGCTTGGGCTTCCCGGTTCTGAGTTTCACCCTGTTCCTGGGCGGTGTTCCGCCGAGCTGGTTGGTAGCGCACTTGGTGGCGGTTCTTGCGGGTGCGATCGGGGTGTCGGCGGTTGGAGTCGGGGTCTCTTCCCTCTGGTCGCGGAGTGCTGAGGCGATACCTGCCGCCTACCTCGTATGTGGGCTCTATTGCGGCCAGATCTTTGCGGTCGGTTTCAGATCCCTTCCCTATCTGGAACCTTCCGGGGTCATCTCCGACGGCAATTCCGTGGGGGAGACTCCTCGCATTGCGCTGAATGCAATCCTGTTCCTGTGGCTTCTGGGTTGGATCCGCCAGTTTGCCGATGGCCGCACGCGTAGAGGTGTCCGATGGATGGTTGGAGGGCTTGGCCTGCTGCTCTGCGGAATCGGGAGTTTGGGCATCACTTCGGAATGGGGCCAGGCGGCGCTCATTGCCTTTTTGTTGGGATTGGGCGCGGTGATCCTGACTGGACGCCTGCTGGCGGTCCAGCCGCCGAAGAGATCGGTGTCCCACGGGACTGACGGCGGGAACAAGCAAGGGCTTCGCGCACCTGGTGGGGCTGAGGGGGCGGTGGGGTTTTCGGGGAACAGGAACCCGGTATTTGCGGCTGAGCGTCAGACACGACTGCTGGGGCGGCGCGGGATGCTTGTCCAGATTGCCTATTGGGCGGCGCTGGGGTCCCAGCTCTTTCTTTTGATCCTGACCCTTCGGCTCGAGTGGTTGATTGATGCGGACCGCTGGGTCTACGTCGCCGTGCAGCTCTTCGTGGGAATGGGTTGGGTGGTCTGTGGACTGCTTTCGGCGACCTCGCTGCCGAGCGAGCGGGAACGATCGACCCTGCCACTGCTCCAAGGGTCTTTGCTGAGCCTGCGTGAAATCACGATGGGCAAGTGGTTGGGATCGCTGTGGTATGGCCAGATCCTGGTCATTGCGGCCATACCGCTCTTGCTCAATGCGGCGCTGACCGAGACTGTGCCCTTGGAGATTCTGGTGCGCTTGGCGATGGCCATGGTCGGTGGGGTCATTATGGCCTCCTCGTTGGGGATGTGGGTGGCCCTGACCTCACGAAGGACTGCGCCGGCGGTAGGTCGTTGGCTTATGCTGACCGGGATCCTGCTTGCGTGGGAGGGGGCTTCGGCGCTCGATTATCTGCCCCGAGCCTGGATGGTGGTCCCGGCGACTCCCTGGGGCCGAGTGGCTGCCGCCTTCTCGGAGCTCCGGCCGGAGGGAGGGGGCTATTGGGCTGACCTCCCCGTTCCGTTGGCTGGGTGGTTTTCTGGCTGGTTGGGTGCTTACACCGGGGAGCTGTGGCTCTTGGCCATGGCCGGTTGGATGGCTGTGATGACCTGGCTGCTCGCTCCCTGGGTGGCAGGGCGATGGGGCGGGCGGGCCCCATGAGTCGCCGTCGGCGGATCGACCTGGAGGATTCGGTTCAATCCGACGCTTCATCCATTTTGGCGCGTTCCCAGAACGCATCGAGTTCCCTGAGGCTGCATTCCTGAATGGGGCGGCCGGAGCTCTCGACCATCTGTTCCACTTGGCGGAATCGGCGGATGAACTTTTCTATGCTCCGGTGGAGGGCGATTTCCGGATCGACCTTGGCGAAGCGTGCGACATTGACGACGGAGAAGAGGAGGTCGCCGAGTTCCAGCTCGATGGCGGCTTGATCTCTGAGGGCCAGGCTTTGGCGCAGCTCGGCCAGTTCCTCTTCGACCTTGGCCAGCACATCCTCGATCCCATCCCAATCGAACCCGACTCGTGCGACTTTTTTTTGCAGCTTGGCGGAGCGCAGGAGGGCGGGGAGCTGTTTGGGGATGCCGGATGTGATGGAATCGCGTTCCAACCGCTTTTCTTCGGCCTTGATGCGCTCCCACTGCGAAAGCACCTGCTGGGAGGTATGGGCTTGGGCATCGCCGAAGACGTGGGGGTGACGATGGATGAGCTTATCGCAGATCGATTGCGCGACGGTGTCGAGATCGAACCGGTCACCCTCCCTTGCGATCTGGGCGTGGAAGACGACTTGGAGGAGAACGTCGCCGAGTTCTTCGACCAGGTGCGGGTCATTCCCTTCCTCGACCGCTTCGATCATTTCATAAGCTTCTTCGATCAAGTGCGGGGTGAGGGATTGGTGCGTCTGTTTGTGGTCCCAGGGGCAGCCTCCGGGTCCGCGAAGCGTGGCCATAATCGCCACGAGCCGGCGGATCGGGTCGGAAATGGCCTCGATGCCTGCGAGACGCTCCGATGGGGATTCAGGTATGGGATCTTGTATGGACCGGTTGACGAAGGGGTCTGACATGGGTGTTGTTAGGGATGAAATCCGAAGTCGAAAAGGTCGGCACGCGGGGATGCCGGACGAGTGAACAACGGTCATTCTTAGCTCAAATTCGATGCGATTCCGAATTGTAACCGCTCAGGGCGATCGAACTGGTGCCATCTGATTTCGGTTCAGTCTTCCGAACTACTTTCGAGAGGGGTGCCGAGATGGAGAGGAAAAGGGTTGGTGTAATTCTTTCCGGATGTGGAGTCTATGATGGATCCGAAATTCAGGAGACGGTCTTGATTTTGCTGGCTTTGGCGAAGCGGGAAGCCGTGGCTGTCTGCCTGGCTCCGAACCAATCCCAGATGCATGTGGTCAATCATTTGACTGGAGAATTGGCCTCTGGTGAGACTCGAAACGTGCTGGAGGAGTCGGCGCGGATTGCGCGTGGGGCGGTGACGGATCTGAAGTCCGCGGAGGCCGCCTCCCTGGACGCTCTCATTCTGCCCGGCGGATTTGGTGCGGCGAAGAACCTCTGTGATTTTGCGACCAAGGGGGCGGAGTGCGCGGTATTGCCTGAGGTTGAGCGTCTCATGTTGGAGATACGGCAGGCGAACAAGCCGATCGGCGTCGCCTGCATCGCGCCGGTGATTGCAGCGAAGGTATTGGGTGCATTGGGTCCGGAGCTGACCATTGGGGATGATCCTGAAACGGCGGCTGCGATGGAGCGGATGGGAGCGCGCCACACGGTTTGCCCTGCGACGGGTTATCATGTCGATGCCGCGCTCAAGTTGGTCTCGACCCCGGCTTACATGAACGCGTCTGGTATCGGTGAGGCAGCGCAAGGGATTGATGGTATGGTAGCTGCTGTGCTCCATTTGACTGGGGTGGCCGAGGGAAGCCGACTTCGTGTGGAAGGTGAATAAAACGTCCCCGGCCCGAGTCTTGAATCGACTGATGGGTACCCTGTGCCCGAGCTGAGGAATCGACAACAAGTGGGGGTTTCGAATGAGGATAGCAATGAGATTCAGTTGCGGCTGGGTTCTCGGCCTGGCGCTTCTGGGGATGCCGATGTTGAGCGGGGCCGCGCAGATTGACGTACGGGAATCGTTTGATACAGGGGAGGGCAAATGGGGGGGGGCCTTTACCACGGCCGCGGAAACCGTGGAGTTCGACGCCCTCTGGAATGAGGACGAGGAGGCTCTCTGGGACGGCTTTGATGGTCCGGACTGGGTCGATTTCTTTCTCTTTGCGGACGAGCTCTCCTCGAACAGTGTTTTTGTAGGTGACTACGTTGCCGCCGGGGTGGATTGGATTGTGTTCGACTGCCTCTTTTTCGGCACCGATTCGATCATGGAATTCAGCACCTACATCATCACGGAATCGGGCCGATGGTTTGAGTATGCCTGGGAGACGCCCACCAGTGGGCTTTGGGGATCGTATCTGACACCGATGTCGGGGGAGTTTTGGTATCGTTGGGATTCGGTGCGTGAGGAATGGGTTCAGGAGAGTCCGACAACGGCAGATTGGCGCTCCGTAGCGGAGGTCGGGATATCGGTTCGAACCATCGAAACACCGAACAGCTGGAGCGTCTATCTGGACGATTTCTATCTGGCCGGAGCGTTTCCCGCACCGAAGGCTGAGGCCGGGTTTGTCGAACATTTTGATCGCAGCTATTCGCTCTGGTTGGAGGATCGGCTATCGAACACCAGTGGCGAGGAGTGGGATGCACTCTGGGACTATTGGACCGGGGCGCTCTATTGCGAATTGTTCGAGGGCGAACCGGATGTCATCTGGCTCTTCGCGGACGCCTTCAGTTCCTTTGCCCAACTGGTGGGAGATTACGTGGCTGCCGGCGTCGATCGGGTGGAGTTTGAGTTTGCCGCAGACAACCCGGGAGCCTTGGATTTCCTCGGATTGTACATCATCACCGAGAGCGGTCGGCAATTTGAGTATTCCCTGGATATCCCCGAAGACGAGGATTGGTATGTCTACAGCGTGCCGTTGATCGGTGGCGGGTGGTTCCGCTGGGACGATGATGACTCTGAATGGGTGGAGGAGACTCCCCTGATTTCGGATTGGCGCGAGGTGGCGGAGATCGGCATCGTGGCCGATTCGAATGGCCAAGCGGGGGGCTTCTACGTGGATGCCTTCGGGTTGATCGGGGATGGGGTGCCGCCGGTGCAACCGACGGTGACGCATTTTGAACCAGTCGGTTCCAACCAGGTGCATCTGGAGTGGACCGGGACCGGGCAGGTGGTGATCGAGCACTCGAGTTCACTGACCGCTCCGAATTGGCAGGTCGTGGTGGGTCCGATTTCAGGCAACGTTGCGGAACTGGCGCTGCCGGCGAATGCCGGCTTTTTCAGGGTCCAGGCTGCGACGACCGCTTTGACGTCAAAACAACCCTGAGTCTTGTTTGATTCCAGATTCTGAAGAGGGAAGGCGCGGTGTAGCATGCAGGTCGCAATTGTTGGTGGGACCGGCTTGATCGGCAATGCACTCATTCCACACCTAATGGAGGCCGGGCATTCGGTCACGCTGGTGACACGCAGGGAATCTGCATCGCCGCCGCCTTCCCTGCGGGGCGAGGGGCTTCGCGTATCCGTTTGGGATCCGGCGCGCAAGCGGGGGCAATTCCCGCAGGGTGTGGAAGCGGTGATCAATCTCGCCGGTGCGGGGATTGCCGATCGGCGTTGGACGGCAGCCCGCAAGGCGGTTTTGTGGAAGAGCCGCGTCGATCAGGCGGGCGAGGTTCTTGGGGCGATGCGCGCGGTCGGCGCGCGGGTGCTGTTGCAGGCGTCGGCCGTTGGGATATACGGCGATTGCGGGGATGATTCCGTCGATGAGGGATCGGGTGCCGGTGCCGGATTCCTCGCGGAGCTGACCCAGGGGTGGGAGGCCGCTGTGGCCGGTGCTGAAGGGATTCGCACGGTCCTGCTGCGGACCGGAAACGTCCTGAGTCGACGGGGAGGAGTGATGGGAGCGCTCCTGCCGCTCTTTCGATGGGGGGTGGGGGGGGTGGTTGGCTCGGGGCGCCAGGGTTTCCCATGGATCCACATTGAGGACGAGGTTGGGGCCATCCTCTACCTTTTGGAATCCGAATCGGCCTCGGGTGCATTCAATCTGGTAGCCCCGGGTATTGTGGACCAAGCGGCCTTCACCAAGAGCTTGGGCAAAGCCCTTCACCGGCCGACTCTTCTGCCGGTGCCGGCCTGGCTCCTGCGTCTCGTCCTAGGGGAGCGCAGCAGTCTGTTGTTGGAGGGTGCCCGAGTGGTACCGCGGCACTTGCTGGACCACGGTTATTCGTTCCGATTTCCGGAGTTGCCGGGGGCGCTGGCGGATCTACTGCGCGTCTGAATCGGGCACGGACCGTTACTCAGGGAAAATGCGGCCGGTAGTTGCAAAGGACATCGTTGTGCGTACATTGACCGGAAACAAACGGTACTAAATTAGTCCTCTTTACCCGAGCCGATGCATCATGATCAAAATCACCAAGCATGTTGATTACGGCATAGTATTACTCTCCTGCTTCGCAAGCAAGGAGGGGGATGCCATTTTCAACGCCCGCGACTTGGCGGGGATGACCCGCTTGCCCTTGCCGATGGTGAGTAAAATCCTGAAGGTCCTGGCAAGAAACGGGTTTCTCGAGTCGCAGCGTGGGGTCAAGGGCGGATATTTCCTGACGCGGGATGTCGGGGAGATCAGTGTGCTCGATGTCATTCAGGCCCTGGATGGACCGGTCTTCATTACTCAATGCGCCGACCATCGGGGTGAGGAGTGTGCCATTGAGTGCCACTGTCCGGTCAGTGGGCGCTGGCGCAAGATCAACGACGCAATTGTCTCGGCGATGCGGGGGATCACGCTGCAGGACATGATTCAGACCAAGGCCCCCCAGCCGATCGGATTCCAGGCGCCGACCCCGGCAATCGGCCAGGAGGGGCTCCCCAAGCAGCGCGATTTGCAGTCCTCCCGCCCATGATTGTTTTGCGTCCATTCTGAAGGCCTGGTCGACAAGGAAACCTATATGAAAAGCGAGACCCAACAGATCGAAGAGTTCGCCAAGCGCGAATACAAGTATGGTTTTGTGACGAACATCGAAATGGATGTCGCCCCTCCGGGCCTCAATCCCGATGTGATCCGTTTTCTCTCGGCTAAGAAGCAGGAGCCTGAGTTTCTATTGGAGTGGCGACTCAAGGCTTATGAGAACTGGCTCAAAATGGAGGAGCCGCACTGGGCGCACCTGCACTATGAGCCGGTCGATTACCAGGCCATCAGCTATTGGGCGGCGCCCAAATCGAACGACGACCGGCCGAAGAGTTTGGACGAGGTCGATCCGGAGCTGTTGGAGACCTATGAGAAGCTGGGTATTCCGCTGCGTGAGCGTGAGTTGCTGGCCGGGGTTGCCGTCGATGCGGTCTTCGACAGCGTTTCGGTTGCGACCACCTTCAAGGAGAAGCTGGGCGAGCTCGGAATCATCTTCTGCCCGATCAGCGAGGCGGTGCGGGAGCATCCGGAGTTGGTGCAGAAGTATCTCGGTTCTGTGGTGCCTTACAACGACAACTTCTTTGCTGCGCTCAACTCGGCGGTCTTCACCGACGGATCCTTCGTTTACGTGCCGAAGGGTGTGCGCTGCCCGATGGAGCTCTCCACCTACTTCCGGATCAACGCGGCCCAGACCGGGCAATTCGAGCGAACGCTGATCATCGCGGAGGAGGGTGCCTACGTGAGCTATCTCGAGGGCTGCACGGCACCGATGCGTGATGAGAATCAGTTGCATGCGGCCGTCGTCGAATTGCACGCGGCCAAGGATGCCAAGATCAAGTATTCGACGGTCCAGAACTGGTATCCAGGGGACGAGCAGGGCCGGGGGGGGATCTTCAACTTCGTCACCAAGCGCGGCAAATGTGCGGGGGACCGTTCCAAGATTTCATGGACCCAGGTGGAGACCGGATCGGCAATCACATGGAAGTATCCCAGCGTCATCCTTTTGGGTGATGAATCGGTCGGCGAGTTCTACTCGGTGGCCTTGGCGCGGGGCCGCCAGCAGGCGGATACCGGCACCAAGATGATCCACCTCGGGCGCAACACGAGCAGCACGATCGTCTCGAAGGGGATTTCGGCGGGCCATGGGCAGAACAGTTACCGCGGGCTGGTCAAGATCAACAAGGCGGCGGACAACGCCCGCAATTACAGCCAATGCGACTCCTTGCTGATCGGGGACCAATGCGGAGCGCACACCTTCCCCTACATTGAGATCCGCAACCCCAGTGCCACCGTGGAGCATGAGGCCTCGACTTCCAAGATTGGAGAGGACCAGATCTTCTACTGTCGCCAGCGCGGTATCTCCGCGGAGGACGCGGTCGGCATGATCGTCAACGGCTTCTGCAAAGAGGTCTTCAGGGAATTGCCGATGGAATTTGCAGTCGAGGCGCAGAAGCTGCTTGGGGTCAGTCTCGAAGGCAGTGTTGGTTGACCCGGGCTCCCGTCTTTCATATTTAGTTGCAATAAGGATTAATACAAAATGCTGAGTATAAAAAATCTCCATGCCAAAGTGGCCTCCGAGCCGCGTGAAATCCTGCACGGAATCGATTTGGACATCCGGCCGGGCGAGGTGCACGCCATTATGGGGCCGAACGGTTCCGGCAAGAGCACTCTGGTTCAGGTCCTGGCCGGCAACGAGGTCTATGAAGTGACGGATGGTTCCGTTGCGTTTTTGGGCAAGGATCTGTTGGAGTTGGATCCCGAGGATCGCGCCTGTGAGGGGATTTTCGTGGCCTTTCAGTATCCGGTGGAGATCCCTGGAATCAGCAACGCCTATTTCCTGCGCGCGGCGCTCAATGCCAAACGCGCCTATCATGGCGAGCCCGAGTTGGACGCGATGGAGTTCCTGACTCAGGCACGGGCGAAGATGAAGGAGTTGGGCGTGACGCCGGAGATGTTGAATCGGCCGGTGAACGTCGGGTTTTCTGGGGGTGAGAAGAAGCGAAACGAGGTCTTTCAGATGTCGATGCTGGACCCGCGCCTCGCGATCTTGGACGAGACCGATTCCGGTCTGGACATTGACGCGCTGAAGACGGTGGCCGAGGGGGTGAACGCGTTGCGCGGAGGGGATCGCGGGATCCTGGTTGTCACTCATTACCAGCGGCTCTTGGACTACATCGTTCCGGATGTGGTGCACGTCTTGGTCAACGGCAAGATCGCCAGATCCGGAGGAAAGGAACTGGCCTTGGAGTTGGAAGAGCGCGGCTACGTCGATTACGGGATCAATCAGCCGGCAACGGTCTAATGGGGGCAGGAGGAATTTCAGGCATGAAGCAAGCGACGACGATCGATCTGTTAGAACGCAGGTGGGATGGCGCCTCCGCCCAGCGTGGGGCGGAAGCATCTTGGCTGTGTGGCCTCCGGGAGGAAGCGTGGGCGCAGTTCAACCAGGCGGGGATCCCGACCACTCGACACGAGAATTGGCGTGCGACCAACATTGCTCCGGTGTTTCGTCGTGATTATGAGACGGCTGCGATCGATGCCCTCCCGTGCGGTCGGGTCCATGAGGAACTTGCGCGCCTCGATCTCCTTGGCGGCACGACGGTGGTCTTCATCGACGGGCGTTTTGCTCCGGAGTGCTCCAGCAGCATGCCGGAGGGGATTGAGCTCCTCAGCGGTGCGAATGCCTTGGAGGCGGATGGTTTGGATCGCAAATTAGGTCAGACTGCGCTGGGGATCGGCTTCCCGTTTTCGGCCTTGAACAGCGCACTGTTTTCGGACCTCCTTTGGTTGCGGGTACGATCCGGAGTTGTGGCGACTGAGCCGGTGACGATTCTGCATGTGACGACGGCATCGGCCGACCTGGGTCGGTTCAGCCATCCACGGACCCTTCTGGAGATCGAATCGGGGGCCAAGGCAGCCATTGCGGAGTACTACCTGAGCCTTCATGACGATGATGCAGTGGAGTGCACCAACGCCGTCACGGAGGTCTTGCTCGGCAGGGCTGCAGAGCTTCAGCATCTGCGGTCGGTCTTGAGCGGCGGCTTTCATTTCGGGCGTCTCGCTGTGGATCAGGCCGCGGAGAGCAACTACAACAATGTGTCGTTGACGCTCTCGGGGAAACTGGTCCGCAACGATCTCTCCTGCGGTCTATACGGCGAGGGGGCCCATGGCGAACTCAACGGGTTGGTCATGGTGCGCGACGACCAGCTGGTGGACAACCACACATGGATCGAGCATGCACAGCCGGAGTGCACGAGTCACGAGTTGTACAAGGCGATCCTGGACGATCAGGCGCGCGTTGTGTTCAATGGGCGGATTCACGTGCATCCCGGCGCTCAGAAGACCGATGCGGTCCAGGCCAACCGCAATCTGTTGTTGAGTGGGGATGCGATTGTGAACACCAATCCACAGCTGGAGATTTATGCTGACGACGTCAAGTGCACGCACGGTGCGACGGTTGGTCAATTGGACGAACAGGCTCAATTCTATCTCCAGGCGCGGGGGCTGAGTCGTGACCAGGCTCGGGCCTTGCTTGTTTCCGCCTTTGCCAAGGAGGTCCTGGACCATCTGCCGATCAAGCGGCTTTCGGACTGGGCCTCGACGAAGGTGGATCAATGGCTGGCGCGATCCGCATCCGCAATCGAAAGGTGATGCATCAGGTACACGGCATGAACACTTCCCTCCCCAAAGTAGCTCCCAAGCCGCAATACGACCTTGCGCGGGTGCGCCAAGATTTCCCGATCCTCTCGTCGAAGGTCCGGGATCAACCCCTGGTTTATTTGGACAACGCCGCAACCACGCAGAAGCCGCAATCGATGCTGGACGCAGTGGCGCGCTACTATTCCGCGGAGAACTCCAACGTCCATCGGGGCGTCCATTATTTGAGCGTACTGGCGACCCAACGTTACGAGGATGCGAGGAAGACAGTCGCACGGTTTCTCGGAGCGGCCCCGCAGGAGTTGGTCTTTGTTCGTGGGGTGACGGAGGCGATCAACATGATCGCCCAATCGTTCGTGCGCCCACGGGTCGGCCCTGGCGACGAGATCTTGATATCGGAGATGGAGCACCACTCCAACATCGTGCCTTGGCAGATGATTCGGGAGCAAACGGGCGCGACCCTCAGGGTCGCACCGGTGAACGATCGGGGAGAGCTGCGGATGGACGCCTTCACGGAGCTGCTTTCGGAGCGAACCCGAATAGTCTCAGTGGTACACATCTCGAATGTGACCGGAACGGTCAATCCGGTCGCCGAGATCACCCGCCTGGCGCATGAGGTCGGTGCGCACGTCCTTCTGGACGGGGCTCAGGCAGCGGCCCACACCCCCGTGAATGTCAAGGAATTGGGCTGCGACTTCTACGTCTTCAGCGGGCATAAGACCTATGGGCCGACAGGGATTGGGGCGATTTACGCCCCCTTCGCACTCTGGGAGGAGATGCCGCCGTACCATGGTGGCGGGGACATGATTCGCCTGGTAACGTTCGAACGTACCACCTACAATGAGCCGCCCTACAAGTTTGAGGCCGGGACCCCCAACATCGCCGGGGCGATCGGGCTGGCTGCCGCATTGGAGTACGTGGAGGCGTTGGGGACTTTGCAGGTGATGCGCTATGAAGACGAGCTGACCTCCTACCTGCTTGATGGCCTGCGCTCGCTGCCAGGGATTCGAATCATCGGCGAGGCCGAACAGCGGGCTGGTGCGGTCTCTTTTGTCCTTGACAGCATCCACCCGCACGATGTCGGCACCTTACTGGATCAGGAGGGGATCGCTGTTCGGACCGGGCATCACTGTGCCCAGCCACTGATGAAGCGGTTCGGCGTGCCGGCCACCACCCGTGCCTCCATCGGGCTTTACAATACGGCTGAAGAGATTGATCGGCTGTTGGACGGGCTGACGAAGGTACAGGAGTTTTTCGGACATGAATGAAGCGCTTCGCGATCTCTACCAGGAAGTGATCATGGATCACAGCCGGAAACCCAGAAATTTCCGGATTCCCGAGCACACGAACCGGTCGGCGGAGGGGATGAATCCGCTCTGTGGGGATCACATATCGGTGCATCTGCATCTGAAGGAACACCACATTGACGAGATTGGATTTCAGGGGGCGGGGTGTGCGATCTGTACCGCTTCCGCCTCGCTGATGACGGAGACGGTGCGCGGGCTGGACGAGGCGGATGTGCAGATCTTGTTCGATAAGTTCCACGATCTGGTGACGGGGCATTCGGACCCGTTGGAGGCTGCGGAACAGGTCGGCAAGCTCGCGGTTTTTGCGGGGGTCTCCGAGTTCCCGATCCGGGTCAAGTGCGCGACTCTCGCCTGGCACACCCTTCGTGCCGCATTGGCCGGTCGGGAGGGGGCTGTCTCAACCGAATAGGCAACAGCAAAAGCTGCAATTTCCTATGCCATTAAAGGGAGACATGCGGAGGAACCAACCATGAAAGAAACACAATCCAGCCCGGTCGACCACGAGGTCGATCTTACTGCCGCCGTAACGGAGGCGGTGAAGACGGTCTACGACCCGGAAATCCCTGTGAACATATACGATCTTGGCTTGGTGTATGACATTCACGCCACGCCCGAGGGCGAGGTCACGATTCTGATGACCTTGACATCCCCGGCATGCCCGGTGGCGGGGACGCTGCCGGGTGAGGTTCAGGAGCGGGCTGAGTCCGTTCCCGGCGTCCATGCCGCCCATGTCGAGTTGGTCTGGGATCCGCCCTGGAACATGGACATGATGTCCGAGGCCGCCCGACTGCAGCTCGGGTTTTAGGTCGAGCCCGTCTGAAAAGGCGTGCTCCTTCAGGCGTCGCCTCCAGGCAATGGTTGCCGATCAGCCAGATCATTGTCGAAATCGAAATAGGTATCGGGTTCGGGATCGGGATCGATGGAATCGAGGAAATCGATTCCTGCTAGAGCCTGTCCGAAAAGGTAGCCGCATTCTCAACCTGACCTCCCCATCCGG
>CALLYA010000030.1 GCA_937875495.1 uncultured Verrucomicrobiota bacterium | reverse complement strand
GAGGAACTTCTAGTTCCAGTTTGACAGACCACATGCCTGCGCCTCTGCGCGAGGCTCTCCCGATCCGGAGGGATCGGGCACGGTGCCGCTCCATTCAGTCCGGATCCGGCCCATACCACTGCTCGATCAGGCGGTTGAGCCGGCAGTCGCTGCAAGGGGCTCGTGCCTGGAGGCAGGTTTCCATGAAGATTTCAAGGAGTCCTTGTTGCTGGATGAAGGGCAATCGATGTGTGGAGGGTGGCTGCCGGGTCTGAGGCAGGAGTCTGGTGATCGCCTCTTTCAACCGACGATTGGTCGCTGCAGGCGGAAGCGCCTGGAAGCATCTGCGGGCTGCATATCCGAGGGCGGCTTCCTCTGTGATATCGGAGTGGAGTGCGGCTGCTGGCAACAGGACATTCCCCAGGATTTCCAGCCATCGCGGGGCGCCGATCAGGGCTGTGGGCCGGTCGGATGGCGCGGTATCCCAGCCGGACCGGTGATCCCAGAACGGATCGCGAATACTGGGTGGTGCCGGGGTGTGCACCGGCGGTCTGAGCGCGCTCTCGAGGAGCTCTTGCCGGACGTGGTCCCACAGACGTTCGAAATCGTGGTATAGCAGAGCTGCGGCCACGACTCGCCGGTGGGGGCTGTTGGCTGGACGCACATTGTGGCGACACCAATTCAGGGGCGGCTCGGCCGGCAGGATCTCGAGTCGCCAGCAGATCTGATGATACCTTCGTGCGCGTGCCGCGGAATCGGCGGGGTGTGGCAAGCTCAGTGGGAGGAGGCCGGCGATGCCGAGGTGAACAGCGATCTCCTCCTCTTCGGTGAGTGGATGATCGAAGGCGAGGTGGAACCGGCGATCGAAGAGTTCGCGCATGCAACCGCGATTGTTCCGGTATCCGAGCGTGTCGAAAAGGGCCCTGAGAACTGCCTCGGGCCAGCCACACACCCCGATCCACAGGGCCAAGCGTTGAATTTTCTTTTCGAACCGTTCCATGCCGGCGGCCTCGAGAAAGGCCTCCCGGTCGAGGGGCGACATTTCGTTGAGGACATTACGGCACGGACGCACGGTCCTTGGATGCCCGAACGGATACGCCCAGAGATCTATGGTTTGTGCGAGATCCTGGATATCCTGTCTGAGTGCGGGCCGCAGGGCGGCCTGGGTGATTGCGTTGGCGTTATTGGCGAGGTGATAGATGGGCAGCTGGCCGTCATCCTCGAGGGCGACATGCAAGATCACACGCCGATACAGGCGATCGAGGTGGTGTCGATGCTGGAACCATCCGGTGGGTCGAAGGTGGATTTCGACGTCTCCCATGATCGGAGCGGCGTCCTCGACCTGGATGAGGGCATGGACAAAATCGGGTCCCGCCTCACAGTTCCACACGCCTGGTTCCAATACGGCGATGTGCTGGTTGTGCACGGATCGAAACCGCTGAGGATCGAAACTCTGGTCTTGCCAGAGGCACTGGAGAAGGCGTTCGGAGACGAATGTTGATGCAGGAAACCGCCTGTTCATTCCCAACCCCTGTCCCGCCCCGGCCGAGCCCGACGGACCCAGAGGTCACGGGATCAGCCGTAGGCATTTGAGGATTGAGATGTCCGGATCCACGCCTTTCCGAATGCCTCTATTATAGATCGACGATCAGGGGGGCGTCAGCAGGAAACGTCCGTGCCTCATTGCGCCCGGTATGGCAAGGTCTGTTCCACTTCCCAAAAGAGGCCTTGATACGCCGCTGGTGCGGTGCCGCCGTTGATCATAAGGGCGATCGGTTTGCCCACCGGTAACTGTTGGGCGGCGACGTGTTTCATAAAGGGGCCGTCGGTTCCGTAGCTGTTGCCGAAGGCACCGAGGATGAAGACGGCACGATCGCGCTGTGGTCCCCTCAACGCGGTGGCAATCGATTGGAGCCTCTCGGTCTTTCCGTCCGCCCAGGTGATGGGATACTCAATTTGTTCGGTCAGTTTCCCGTCTGCGATTCGGAGCTCGATCCCGTTGAAACGTCCAACCGGCAGTTCGAGGCTGGAGGCCGCCGCATCGACAAAGAGGTCGATACTGGCCGAGAGGATATGGCACTCCACTCCACCGGCCTCAAGCGCCCGCAGGATTTTCATGGATGCATCGTAATAAAACGGTCTGATCGCCTCTTCGAAGTGTCGGTCGACCACCCGCCGTACCGCCTCCACCTCGGCACCGCGCAGCATTTGCCCGACGTACGGGTAGGCCAACCATCGGCCGATCGCGTGATCCATGTGGCCGTAGTCGGCCTTGAATGCGCTATATCCGTCCTCGGCCGGGTAGATGGATGAGAGTCCTGCCTCGATGCAGGCTTGGGCTAAGCCTTTGTATCCGCTCCCGTCTCCGGCGGCATCGGGCAGGCCCTCGGTGCAGTCGCCTTCCAGAAGGGTCCCATCGAAATCCCAGAACGTCAGGAAGAGGGCGTCCCTTCCGGTGTCGTCCGGGAGTTGTGCGAGGATCGCCTGCCTGGTCTGCAGGATTCGGGCGACGACCTCTTCGACGTGCGGTTCGGTGCCGAGGACCGGGGATAGGGTGGGAATGAGCAAGAGCGTGCTGCATGCGAGGTACAGGTTGATGATGCGCATAAAGGTATCCGATGGTGGTGGATTCTGAGATGGCCGGTGGCGAACGCCCTGCCGCCCTCTGTACTGATCATTCGTCGTAGACCAAGAGGCGGGCGGCTGACGGGGCGAATGGCTCGATTCGGATGAGGTTCTCGCCCGGCTGCAGGTAGGGTGTGACGTTGAGGGTCAGGGGTGGGGAGAGGAACCCGCCGATGTATTGTTGATTGATGGTGATACGGGCGGCGGTCTCCGGCTCCAGCGAATCCAGAGCCAAGTAGACCTGTCGGCGGTCTGAGAGGATTGTGTCCGCGAGATTGCAGGTCGCCTCTGCCGGATTGGCGCTGACCGCATGGATGGTGACTCGATCGGAGTTCAGCCGGCCCCATGGTGCGTCGCCGAAGGCGGCGATGCGGGCGGCGTTGGACCAATCCTGGTCGTCGAAATCAGGCCTGCTCCAGCCGGGCGTCTCGGTTTGGGACGCCTTCCAGGAGGCATCCACGGGGATGTTATCGACGGCATCGTCCTGGTAATGAATCGTCAAGGTGCCGAGCAGGCCAGCGGGATTGGGTCTGTCCGTGCCGTTCACCGCCCGAATTGCAAGGCAGTGCCGACCGGGGGTGAGGAGATCGCCGAGGTCGATTTCGGTGGGGATCCGCCAGGCCTCGCCCCCTTCGGCGCTTTGTCCGACACGGACCCCGTCGAGGAACAGTTCGAATTGATTGTCCGCCGTTCCGGTAAAGCGCGCGGCCTGGACGGCACGGTCATTCGGGAGCAGGAAGGAGGTTCTGAAGAAGCTGCTTCCGGGGGCGGCCTGTTGAGTGGGCTCAGGCTCTGGGAACCAAATCCAATCGAGACCTTCCAGCCTGCGGACCGGGTCGGAGGCGGTCCGAAGCACGGGTGGCTCGGGTGCCGGTGCGGGGGTCAGGTCCAAGGGAATGACCTGGGAAGGGGTGAGGCCGGCTTCACGAACGCGCTTGGGAAGGGAACGGCGCTGGGGTTGGAAGACCAGCAGGATGCTCTCGTTGGGATCGAGCGTGAGCTGCACCTGGACCTGATTGCCGCGGCGTCGGAACGGGATGGTGCTGATCTCGTTACGCATCGCATCCCAGCACTCGGGCACGCCGCGGGCTTGGAGACGCAGCCGAAAGGTCTGGGTGTCACCTGTACTGTTCTGATTGGTGATAAAGAAGACATCCTGTCCTGCCTTTTGCCGGTGGAGGCAGTGCAGCCAGTTGTGGGTATCCCCTTGAATGACCTCGAGTGTGGGTTGAATGCCGGCGTCTTGGACGATCGCAGCCTGCAATTGTTCCGGTGTGGGGGCGGGCGGCAGCAAATAGGCGCGGCCTCCCTGTGGATTGGTATTGCAGGCGGAGAGTCCGACGGCTGGGGCAGGACCCCACACGGCTTCGACCAGGGCGGCGATCTCCTCACTCTCCCTGCCGGGGGTGGCGGAGAGTGTGGGCAGGAAGTCGTGGGCCAGGACGATGCCGCCGTTTTCGAAGTAGGCCTTGGCCTTTTCGAGGGTGCCGTAGGGGATCACCTCGACGGGTGGGACGATGAGGACTCGAAACCGCTCTTCACGCAGGCCGAGTTCTTGGCCTTCCAGGGTCATGTCATTCTCAAAGACCTCGAATGGGATCCAATCGCAATCCAGCAGCGCGTCCTGCAGGCTTTCGCTGATCTGCTCCAGGGGGGTGCCGCGGCCGACATGCAGGCTCTGACCCGGGGAGAGGAGGGCGACAGGCGCGATGTGGCGTCCACCGGTCAGCATGAGGTTCAGGCGGCTCGTGTAATCTGCGAAGACCCGATAGAGGGGCCAACGCGGCTCGAATCCGTTGTTGAAGAAATAGGGTGGGCAATCGGTGTCGTAAGGAGAGCGCGGATTGAACGAGTGGGGGATGAGGAAGTTGACGCCGCTGACGTGCATGTGATCGGTCCACCACTTCATCTCCGGGTAGGTCAGATCCTGCCCGCGCGCGCCGAAGATCTCGACCATGGCGAGGTCATTGGGCGCGCCATAGGCGTGTGAGATGGAGCTTCCGAGCTTGGGGGTCTGCCAGCTGGGGGTATCGCGCGCGGCACGCTGACCCATGACGAACTGGTCGAACACCGCATCGATACCGCCCATACTCGAGTATTTCTGGACCCGCATGAGATCACCGGCACAGAAATCTTGCAACCGGTACATCGCGGAGTGTTCCATAAAGTGGCCGATGGATTGCACGCCCCGTTCCTCGCACCAGCGGGTGATACCGTCGTACATGATCCGGCCCCAGGTCTCGGCGCGGGCTTCGAGGTACTGATAGCGAGCCGCGACGTGTGCCTCGCCACAAAGGCGGAACTTGTAGGCAACGTAGGCCTGTTTCCAGTCGACTCCGAGTTCCTCAAGGACGGAGTTCAGTTCGGTCCCCCAATCGCCGCGGGTCTCAGGTTCGTCGTAGAAGAAGCCGGCGATGGTCTTGCCGAAATCCTCTTTGAAGTGGTCGTAGTGGGGTTGATAGACGGATTGCAGGAACCATTCGACACAGGCTTGGCTCATGCCGTCGACGCTGAGCTGGTTGCCGCCGCCCTGGCCCAGGCCGGGGGCGAGTTGGTATGCGAACCGCATGATGCGCCAGCGGCCTTCCGGAACTTCCCAATCGAGACCGCCTTCACGGAGCATGGGGGTGAGATCGATGAGTTGATTCGGCAGCACCCCTTCGGGTTCCTCGTCGCACAGCCGGCCGGCGACGGTGGCGATATAGTTCGATCCTGCGTGGGCCTGATCCTGAAACCGGCCGGGGCCCTCCACATCGACGGCATCCGCCACGAGCTGTTTGGCCGCGAATTCCGGGGGTACACGTCCCGCCACTCCCTGGCTGGGCCACCATTTTTCATCGAAGATCCAGAGCTTGAGCCCGTTGCGTTTTGCCGCCTCGAGGCAAATCTCGACGTCCCGAAACCAATTGGGGCCGAGCCAGTCTTTGTGCGGACGTGATTCGGTCGTGAAGCTGCCGTTGCCGCCCTCGGCAACCTTTTCGACATACTCCTCCAGCAGCTCCTGCGGCTCGTCGCCGTGGAGCCAGAACAGGGGACCGGTGTATTGCCGTGTCTCCGGAGGCAATTGGCGAAAGGCCTGTTCCAGCTCCTGCACGGTGGTGGTCTCCAGCGTTTGGGCATTGGAGACGGGGACGAGAAGCAGCAGACTGAGGAGGAGAGAAGCGGTTTTCATGAAGCCTCGATGGGTTGCTGGAAACTGCGGGGGATCAGAAGGGTTGCACCTCGGGTGTCCAATGGAGGAATAGCCATAAACTCTACCGGATTTCCAGGCTGAGCGACCAGTAAAATAGAGAGCCAGTCGGGAGTTTGGACCGCCGATCTCCGCAGATGCAGAACCAGGGACATCGAAATCGACAATGATCGGACGGATCGGGCTACCGTCCCGCAGAGTGAACCACAGATGGA
>CALLYA010000029.1 GCA_937875495.1 uncultured Verrucomicrobiota bacterium | reverse complement strand
GTACGTGTACGTGTACGTGTACGTGTACGTGTACGTGTACGTGTACGTGTACGAGGGGGTGCCGATCTGTCAGATCATTGTCGAAATCGAAATCGAAATCGGGATCGATCCCTTCCCTGCATGGCACCCGGCCTTCACGGACCGCTCAGACTTGACTGTCGAGTTGTGTCAGCACCGCAGTACCCGGTTTCTCATGTCCGAATCCCATCACCCGTCCCTTCGATACCGATCCCGATAGCGACCCCGACCCCGAGCTTGCTTCGCCATGGACCTTTTCGGATAGCCACTAGCTACATTCCACCCTCCTCATCAACAAACACCTGCGTCCTCTGCGATCTCTGCGGGAGTCCTCCCCCATCCGGACCCGCAGACCTTTCGTTATTGGCGAATGGAGTTTTCGGACGGACTTTGGCTGCCCCTCTGATCTCGCACGGACTTGCTTCGGGCCGCTGGGATATGGGATATTGCATTCGACTTGTCTTCAGACATTCTGGTATGGATGCCTACGCCGTGAGCATGGGTGCGGGGGCAGGTCCGGCACCGGCTCCGATCCATTTGAATAGCCAAGAAAGTGAGTTCCGGGTGAACGATCCAAAGGAGACCAGCCAGTCAAAAGCCGGGAGCAGCCATCCCAGTGGGGACGCGCGGTTTGAAGTTCTGGAGCAAGAGATCCAGCGCGATGCCCATCCTGACTTGCGACTGACCGCGATCCTGGAACTGGCCCTTTCGTTGTTCGGTGAGCTGCCCGATGGGGTGATTGCCTTCATTGCGTTGAAGGCGAACATACCCCTGATGCAGGTACTGCTCCGTGCACAGGCAAGCCGACCGCAGCAAAAACCCGAGGCTTCCGCGGTGCATACGGTTATGGTCTGCACCGGCACTGCATGCTACGTCCGCGGCGCGGAGGCGGTCCTCAACCGCATTCGTCGCGAGTTCGATGTCGTTCCGAACGAAGCGGCTCCAGACGGTAGTTTTGTTTTGAAGACGGCCCGGTGTCTTGGGGATTGTTCGAAGGCGCCTGTGATGGTGATTGACGAAGCGGCCTTTGAGTTCGTGACCCCGGACAAGGCGGTTGATCTCATTCGCCGGTATTGCGGCGCGGCCGGACGTTGAGCTTGAGCCCGTACGAACACTGAGTTCGGCCGCAACGAAAGCTCCGGGGCCGGATGGGAACGACAGGGTGGGGGGCGGGAAGGGGAGACGGTAAGCGGGAAGGGGCCGAAGGTCCGGAGGGATAGGTTTTCTTGGGGGCTGCTGTGATCCCTGCAACTGCCTTGGTCCATTGAATTCGGTATGTCTAATAAAAAAATCCCCAAAGGTAGGGATCAGACATCGAGCCTGCCCACCCCCATGGCCAGGTCGAAAACGCCAATGTGTCCTCTGTGCCCGCTGCGGGCGGCTCCCCAAATCCGAATGGAGAGGACAAGTTGGGAACGGGGCAACCTTATCGGAAAACCACGAGCCAACGAATTTCTAAATATCGCTCACAGAGCCCGTGCCGATCGTAGCATTCAGATTGGGATTGCAGATCGGATCGGTTTTTGTAGTTTAGGTGGCACTTGCCTCGCTGAGGTTTTGAGGGAAAGGACACCAGCAAATCCACACCCGCATTCGCATGGAAGGGGAGCTCCAAGATGTTCGATTGGTTTCTCGACAGCAGCCCGGTCGTTCAGGCATTGATCGCCACCTGTTTCACCTGGTTCATGACGGCAGCCGGATCCGCAGTGGTCTTTTTCTTCAAATCGATCAACCGAAAAGTGCTCAACGCGATGCTTGGCTTTGCCGCGGGCGTCATGATTGCCGCGAGTTTCTGGTCCTTGCTCGCCCCAGCGATCGAGATGGCATCGGAGTATTCGCTCCCGGGGTGGATTCCGGCTGTGGTCGGCTTCCTGCTTGGTGGTGCGTTTCTGTGGGGGATTGACCGCGTACTCCCGCACTTACATCTCGGACTTCCGATTGAGGAGGCGGAGGGAATCAGCACGCAATGGCGCAGGAGCGTCCTTTTGGTCCTTGCCATCACACTCCACAATTTTCCGGAAGGCCTTGCCGTCGGTGTCGCGTTTGGTGCGCTCGGTGCTGATTTACCAGCGGCGACGCTGGCTGGCGCGATTGCACTCGGCATCGGTATCGGGATACAGAACTTTCCTGAAGGTGCAGCGGTATCTGTACCTCTTCGACGCGAAGGCCTGACGCGCACCCGCGCGTTCATGTACGGGCAGGCGTCCGGCATGGTGGAGCCGATTGCCGGAGTACTGGGTGCTGCCGCGGTATTGTACATGCGTCCGATTCTTCCCTATGCCCTGGCTTTTGCGGCCGGCGCCATGATCTATGTCGTGGTCGAGGAACTGATTCCGGAGGCCCAGCAAGGGAGCGACACGGACACCTCGACGATCGGTGCGATGATTGGGTTCGCTCTGATGATGGCCCTGGATGTCGCCTTGGGCTGAGCACCGGGCTTGCGCGAAGAGAGTTGGAAGGGCCAGGGAAAGAATGCTGCCTGGTGTACAATAACCTGTTCGAGGGCATCGTTGATGGATTGATGTATCACGGATGCCGACGGCATCCGCATCTGAAAGAGTCGATCACCAACCTTTTGTCAGGGAGCGAATGAGATGAGGAATGTAACGAAGTTTGCCGCTTATTGTACGCTTTCCATGGTCGTATCCACCGGTCTTTTTGCCCAGGGCCCTCAGCAGGGTGCCGCAGGCCGTGCGGCCCGCGGTCAGGCGATGCAGCGTATGGCTGCACCCGGTGTGGGGATGATGGGAATGGGGCCTGCCTATGGGCTTGCCTCTCCTCAGATGGTCGAAGAGCTGAAGTTGACTGACGATCAGGCTGCCAAGATTCGGGAGCTGATCCAATCGTCACGCGAGGAAATGCAGTCGGTCGAGCGGCCTAACCTGCAGGAAATGACCCGGGAGCAGTTGCAGGAATGGCGTGCGAAGCGCGAGGCCGAGGCCAAAAAACAGACTGCCGCCCTGGAGGCGAAGGTCCTTCCTCTGTTGAACGATGAGCAGAAGGCTCGGTTCAATCAGATCGCCCTGCAGATGAAGGGCACTCCTGAAGTCCTCACCGATTCCAAGGTGACTTCGGAGCTGAAGCTCACGGCCCAGCAGAAATCCGACATTGCCAAACTGATCAAAGAGAACCAGGAGACCCAACAGGCCGTGCGCCCGCAGGTCGGTGCTGGTCCTGAGGCGCGGCAGCAGGCGATGCAGCAGCTCAGGGAGTCACGCGAAAATTTCGAGGCATCCCTGCTCGGAGTTCTGACCGATGAGCAGAAGGCCAAGTTGGATGAGTTGAAGGGCGCGCCGATTCAGATGATGCGCCGTCCGGTCATGCGCGGACAGGGTGGGGATGTGCCTGCCCAGGGTGGTTTGCGTCGTGCTGCCCCGCGCGGCAATGCTCAGCCCGGCACCCCGCGTGGCAATGCTCAGCCCGGTACCCCCCGCGGCGGCGGAGCTAGAACAGGCCGGTAGTCAGTTCCACCGGACTTTTGACGGATTGTTGACCAATGCAAAGAGCGATGCGGCGACTCGGGTCGCGCATCGCTCTTTTTTGATGCTTGCGGTTGCCCGCGGGATTGGTGGAGGTCGGCGGCTTCCTATTCCTGCGGTGTTTCCATCTTCGCGAGGAGCTTCGTGAGGACCGCGTCAGAGTCCTTCAGGATCCGTGCTCCACGCGTGATCTTACAAAGGCTGATTTTAAGGTTCTGAGCGATTTCACGCTGGGAGTGGCCTTCCTTGAGCTGCTTCATCAGTTCCCATCTCAGGGTGATATCTTTGACCTCGCCTCGGGTGAAGAGCTCTGAAAAGAGGCGCTCCATTTCCTTCCGATCCGTGATGTTTGTGAAAATGTCGATGATGTCCCAATCCATGCCCCAGCTTTCCTCTCAACCTTGAGGGCACCCGCCGCCTCCCTCCGGTTTCCCGTCATTTCGGTCGCAGTCGGCTGCTACTCGTGTGAGTGGCACCAAGAATCTGTGTTCGGCCCATGCACGGGCGTGTTTGCTTGTCGTGTTGCATCGTCTGCTAGAGCCTGTCCGAAAAGGTAGTCGCCTTTCCAACCAGGTCTTCCCATCAGGATTTGGAGAGCCTCCCGCAGAGGGGCAAGAGATCGCTGACGCGTTTTCGACATGGTCACGGGGGTGGGTAGGATCCATGCTTTGATCCTGCCTTTTTGGGAAGTGTTTTCGGCATAATGTTTCAGCAGACCAAGGCGGTTATAGAAGACAACTCCGATGTAGCTGCATTCCCCCTCCCAATAATCCTCTGCGCCCTCTGCGATCTCCACGGGAGTCCTCCCCATTCGGCCCCGGAGACCTTTCGTTGTGGTCCAGTGGGTTTTTTCGGAGGGGCCAAGCATCCTGATCCTGGTGCCTGCTCCGGCCAGCATAGCTGCGCGTCTATTGCTCGGCGAACTCCCCGTATCGGTCTGCGACTTGGCCGGTCTGAGAGTCGCCCACGTGGAACAAAAAGCGATAGCGAAGGGAGATCGATTCATCCTTTTTCAACTCGAAGTCGCCCGAGCCCTGGGGCTTATTCTCGAAATTGCTGATGCCAAACGGATTGGCTGCAACCAGACCATACTCTCGGGCGTGCCACCAGGTCGGATGGCGTAGGTTTCCGGGATGATCGAAGATGGCGAACCCGACCTCCTTACCATCTACGGTGCCCCAGTAATCTACCCATGCAGCGCGTTTTCCCCAAATTGCCTTACCGGTTACGCCTTCGCTGTTGATCGCCTGTCCGGTGGCAGCCTCGCCTTCGAGCCGAAGTGCGGGGTGGGAGCGAATCCCCATGGTTCCCTCTTTCGTATCCCCAAAGCGAAGGTCGCCTTCGGTGGCCTTGAGGGTGATCTCCATATCGATTGTCAGCTCGCCTTCGGGGAGGATTTGGAAGGTAACCCGCTGTTCGTCGCGGCAAATCAGGTCACCATTTGGGCCCAACCAGCGATGGGATTGGGTGACCGCTGCACGGGCAAAGCTCTGACCGTCCGCTTCGTGCGTGCTGCATGCCAACCTCAGGTCGTTCTCGGCTACAATGGTCCCTGAACCTTGTTCGATATGCCAGAAGCTGATCCCATTGACATCGCCGTGGGTGAACCATAGGGACTGCTGGTGTGGATGGTCTTTGGCCTCGAACGGTGTACCGATCTTCATCGGGTAATCCCGGGTCATGCGGACCCCGAACGGCCCGATGATCGGATAGACAATCGGTTTGCGAACGCCGGTGTAGATGTATTGGGCAACCAAATTGCCTTTGTACGTAATGACGACCTTTTCACCGTCGTCTTGGGCGGATAGATCGTCCGCTTGGACGAGCATCGCCGGGCTCTGAACAACCAACCCAAACCCGAAACTGAGGGTCAGCCCCAAACCGATCATGGAATGTAGTAGGGTAGTCTTCATACCGATCGATCCTAAGGGATGGCCGCCACTGAACGCAATCGGGAAGTCGGGATCCCTGGCCCCGCTGATGACCTCTGTCCAGTGAGGGGGATTCCCCCATTCTGCACGGGTCCAGCGCCGAATATTCCGGATGGCGGCGCAAATGGCTGCCGATCGGTCGGATCGGTCGGATCGGTCGGATCATTTTCGAAATCGAAATCGATTTCTGTTCTGGTTGGCACCTGGCCCTCTGAGCACCGCTCAAACCTCGCTGCCGGGTTTTCTCAGCACTGCAAGAATACAATTGCGCAACTTGGTTTCTTGTCGCCGAATCCCAGCCCGCGTCCTTTCGAAACCGAGGCCGTTAGCGAGCCCGATCTTCTTTCGCCATTGGCCTTTTCGGAGAGCCTCTACCTAGGAGCTGTTTTCTGCATCTGCCTTGGTCCGCCGAAACGAAGCATCCAAAAAAAGGTCGGGATCAGAGCCAGGAACCTACCCACACCCATAGCTAGAGGCTATCCGAAAAGGTAGCCACTTTCCGGACCTGCCACCTCATTCCCATCCGGAGAGCCTCGCGCAGAGGCGCAGAGGCGCGGTGGCGTTTTCGAGCTGGCTTGGAG
>CALLYA010000028.1 GCA_937875495.1 uncultured Verrucomicrobiota bacterium | reverse complement strand
GTTTTCCTAGGTGGGACCATCGCCATTCCTCTGGGTTGCTGCACAGGCCGGCTTTAACGGGATTCTCGGCGATGTACTCCACAACCGCATCGTAGTGCTTTGCGTCGCGAATGAACCGGTCAAAATAGTCGGGCATCCAGATCTCGCCCTGTCGGTTCAACACCCTATTGGATTCATTGGCTGTAAAAGACTTCCAGGAATGTACAACCTCCCCGAGAGGAAAACCGACCACCGTTTCGATCAGTGTATGGACATGGTTGGGCATGATGCACCATGCCAGGAGCCGATACCGCTCGCCGTCAAAATGGAGCAACGCGTTCTGTACAATCTCCCCGATTCTTGGATCACGGAGCCAACAGCTGCCATTGCCTTCGTCGGAGTACCTTTCTATGCGATCACGCAATTCCGCGCAACGCGGATCGGAGGCAGATTCGCCTCCGACAAGCTCCAACTCCGTGTGCCAGTGTTCGAGGATTCGAACGGGTACAGAATCGGCCAGACGGAACGTGATGGACTGGACCATGCCGGGGCGGTCGAAATGAGGCAGGTAGCCGCGACTGTGCCATTCCTTATGCGATCGGTTAAGCCCTGGGAGCGCGGGCATCCTGCCCGCATCTTCCTCCACTTGCATCCCATCCGCATCTTCCATCCTGCCCAGGTCTTTCACTGCTGGCGGCTCGCCCGCAAGCGGGCAAGATAAAAATGTCAGCGTTCCTAGGTATTTCCACTGGGAATGGCTCCGCGGGCAGGACTCGAACCTGCAACATAGTGGTTAACAGCCACTCGCTCTACCATTGAGCTACCGCGGAATCATTTAATTGCGATCGCAACCGCCCGTTCGGGCGTCGTGATCTGGGGCCTAAGTATAGGGGAATCCTGTTCCGCGTCAACCCGCCTGGGGAAATTTCTTGGATTTGAAGCCGAGCTGAGAACTGAATTCGATCCGGGTGTCCGCAGCCGCGACCCTGCATGCAACCGGCAACTGGGGATTTCCAAACTTTCGTCCACCAAAATAGTTGTGCTTTCAACGCGCGGGTTGCTATACGAGGGGCTGAAGCATGCCAGGTGGGCAGCAGGATGATTGAGGGGTTACCCAACGGTAATCGCCCGTGCCCGAACCTGTTAACCGAGGCGGATGGGGGCCCCCTCGCTCCCGCGCCGAAATCACCTAACTTTCTTTTCCAGAGGTAGGGATGACAGAGGAAAAAGAGCTACTCATTATCTCTCCCGACAACGAATTCGAGCGGGAATCCGTTCCGGAGAGCCACACCAAGGGCCTACGCAGCTTTGTGGGCATGTACGCCGGTGAGCACGCAGCAGGTACAGAGTTTGCCATCGGCCCGTTGTTTCTGGTCCATGGTGTCAGCGCCGCCAACCTGATGCTCGGCCTCTTTCTCGGTAATCTGATGGCGGTTTTGAGCTGGATGTTTCTGACGGCTCCGATCGCGACGCGGGTTCGCCAGACCCTGTACTTTCAGCTGGAGCGTATCGCGGGCGTGAAGCTCGTCAAACTCTACAACATCGCGAACGGCCTCATGTTCTGCTTCCTCGCAGGGGCAATGGTCTCGGTCAGCGCGACCGCGGTCGGAATCCCGTTCAACATGAAGATGCCCCAGCTGAACGACACGATGCCGAACAGCATCGGGTGGGTGATCGCAGTCCTGGTCATCGGTTTCGTGATCTCGATCGTGGCAGCCAAGGGCTACAACACCGTCTCGCGCTTTGCGAACATCGCCTCCCCCTGGATGGTACTGGTCTTTTTGGCGTGCGGAATTGCGGCAATGCCTGAACTCGGCATCAACTCGCTGAGCGAATTCTGGCCGGCCGCCAGAGACGTCATCTGGCGCGGAGTCCCCGTGGAGGGCCAGTCGCAGTTCACCTTCTGGCACGTCTTTTTCTTCGCGTGGTTCTGCAACATGGCGATGCACATCGGCATGTCCGACCTCTCCATTTTCCGGTATGCGAAGAAATCGTGGCACGCGATCTCGACCGGCGCAGGGATGTACATCGGCCACTTCATGGCCTGGATCTCCGCGTCCATGCTCTATGCCATCCAGCTGCAGGCGGATCCCCTGAACACGACCGTCGCACCCGGCCCCATGGCCGTCCAAATCGCCGGCCTGACCGGTGCGATCTGCGTGATCATCGCCGGTTGGACAACCGCCAACCCGACCATCTACAGGTCCGGCTTGGCATTTCAGTCCCTGATCCCGAAATGCTCCCGTGTGACGGCAACCCTGTTCGCGGGCGGCTTGGCCACGTTGGCCGGACTCTTTCCCGCGTTGGCCATGAAGCTGTTGGATTTTGTCGCCTTGTACGGCCTGGTGCTGATGCCGATGGGTGCGGTCATTCTGATCGATTTCTGGGTTCTGCCGAAGCTCGGAATGAAGAGTTTCTTCGCGGAAGCGGCCAAGATCTCCTTCCATTGGGGCGCCGGAGCCGCATGGATCCTGACGCTGATCCTCTGCCTGGTCATCAACAAGAAATTCGGGCTGGAGATCTTCTTCCTTGCGGTCCCCGGTTGGTTCCTGGCGGCCATCATCTACATCGTGGGCAGCATGATCATCCAGAAGCAACGCACGGCCTGAAGCCGATCAAGGAGAATTGAATGATGAAGAAAATCCTTATGCCCATATCAATCATCGGCCTGCTCCTGCTCGTCATCGGGCCCGTCCTGTTCGCTGCGGGGAAGGTCGATCTGCCAATGAACAAGAACATCTTGTTGGTCGGCACGATCCTCTGGTTTGCGACCGCTCCGTTCTGGATGGAGCACAGCAAAAACTAAGCGAACCTCCAGCATCCAAACAATGACGCGGACGGTATCGAAAAGGGCCGAATCCTCGGGATTCGGCCCTTTACCAATCCTCTAATCGGTAGCACATCGCTTGGAAAAGATCGTCCGAAAAGGTTGCCGCTTTCCCAACCTGGCTTTCCCATTCCCATCCGGAAAGCCTCGCGCTGAGGACGCGGTGGCGTTTCCGACTAGGAGATGGGGTAGGGTCCATGTCCGATCCCACCCGCCGATATACCGTCCACGAGTATTCGATTCCGTCGTCGTCATGCGGGAAGGCATGGAAATTGAACCGCCAAGACGCCAAGAGCGCCAAGGGGGGAGACGACGACACGTTTGAGAAGGACCTGAACGGTATAGATGATCGCGAGCACATCTGTGCCCTTCTTTTCCACAATGAGTCCGGTGCTCACCAGCAACTCCCATCGGCTCTTGCAGTTCATACCCGATGGCCGCGCCGGTAACTGCCTTCGCCAGCCACTCAATCTCCTTGGCGTCTTGGCGGTTGATCTTTTACTCTACTCCGGCCATTCAAAGACCGCGCCCATGATATTCTGCGGGGTCTCCAGCAGGCACTGATAGACCTCGGGCGCGTTCTCGACCGGCTCCTGGTGGGTGATCATCGGAAGTATATGCAGCTTGCGCTGCAGGTTGTAGCGCATGACGTGATAGAGGTCGTACTTCCAGAAATGGCTGCAGTGCAGGAAGGAGACCTCCTTCTCCTGCGCCTTCGTGTTGGAGTACCGCATCTCCGTGCGTCCTGCCATCGCAAGGATCTTTCCGCGACTCATCACATGATCGAGCGCTTGCCCGATCACGCTGTCCAGGCCGGTCGTCTCGACCACAAGATCATAGGGGCCGTATTCCTCAATCGCCTTCTGAACCTGGGAGTCGAGCGCATTGAATGCGTCGTCACACGCGTAATTGCGGGCGAGCTCCACTCGGTCTTCCACAATATCGACACCGATCACCTGTGCGCCCATCGCGCGTGCGAGCTGGGCCGCGGTGAATCCGATCGGACCAAGCCCCAGAACCAGGACTGAATGCGTCGGCTTGACCTCAGCCAGAAGGAGCCCATGCATCGAGGAACCGGCCACACCGAAGAGTGCAGCGGCCACGAGATTGATGTCCTCCGGCAGCTTGATCACCTGGTCGGGTGCGGGCGAGGACATGGCCTTGTGCCCCCAATCGTTGGTGAAGACGATGTCGCCCTTCTTGAACTCGAAGACCCCCTGCCCCACGTCCATCACTCGGCCGACCGTCTGGTAGCCGACCGCTGCCGGGTATCCGCTACAATAGGGTCCGCCCGTGAGAACATGCCGCTCCGATCCGTTGGAAACCCCCGTGTACAAGGTCTTGATCAGGACGTGCCCGCGCTGAACCTTCGCGTCCTCAATCTCCATCAACTCCGCTCTACCTTGTTCTGGAATAATAATGGCTTTCATGTCCTGGGGTATCCATCTCCTTTGGGGATCCTCGAGGCATCGGCCCTTCGGGCCATCGGGGCCTCCGTAACCGGGTGTGATGAACTCCGGCTCGGCGATCAATCTCTCTCTGTACAATACCCGAATCCAGCAATTCTGTGACATCCCTGCCGGTCCATCGGGAAAAAAGAGGGGTACGGACGCGTTTCAACCGCGATTTGACCTGCTATTTCCGTCGGGCATTTTCTAGCAGTTCAGTTGTAAGGAATACATCGGACCTCCTATACTAGGGTAATCCATGGGAATGCGCAGATATCTGCATCCCCTCACCCAACAACCCCCGGAAGGTAACGAAACCATGAAGACGTACAAGATCGCAGTCATACCCGGAGATGGAACCGGCCCCGAAGTCACCCAGGAAGCCATCAAGGTGCTCAAGGTCGCCAGCGACAAGTTCGGGTTCAAGCTGGATCTGCACGAGTACGACTTCGGTGGAGAGCGTTTCCTGCGGACCGGTGAAGTGCTTCCGGACTCGGCGATCGATGAGATGCGCCAGTACGACTCGATGTTGCTCGGCGCCATCGGGCATCCCGACGTGAAGCCCGGCATCCTGGAGAAAGGGATTCTCCTGCGTCTGCGCTTTGAACTGGAGCAGTACATCAACCTGCGGCCCATCAAGCTCTACCGTCCCCAAGACTGCCCACTCAAGGACAAGACCCCGGAGCACATCGACTTCATCGTGGTCCGCGAAAACAACGAAGGCCTCTACCTCGGCCTCGGCGGCAATGCATTCAAAGGTAAGCCGAACGAAGTGGCCACCCAGGAACTGGTCAATACGCGTCAGGGCGTGGAGCGTTGTTTGCGGTACGCCTTCGATCTGACCCGAAAGCGCAACAAGACCAAGACGCTCACACTCTGTGCCAAGACCAACGTCCTGACCTTCGCACACGACCTCTGGTGGCGCGCCTTCAACGAGGTGGGAGATCAGGACTACACCGACGTAAAGCGCGAATACGCCCACGTGGACGCGACCTGCATGTGGATGGTGAAGAACCCTGAGTGGTTCGATGTCATCGTCACCTGCAACATGTTCGGCGACATCATCACCGACCTCGGCGCCATGATTCAGGGCGGCATGGGTATCGCCGCCGGCGGGAACATCAACCCGAACGGCGTCTCCATGTTCGAGCCGATCGGCGGCTCCGCACCCAAGTACACCGGTATGGGCGTCATCAATCCGCTCGCGGCGATCTTCTCGGGCCAGATGATGCTGGATGTCCTGGGCGAGACCGCAGCCGCGCAAGCGATCGAATCCGCAGCACAGAAGGTGCTCGTGAACGACATCAAGAGCCTGAACGCAGGCAAGATGGGCTACACCACCTCCCAGGTCGGTGACCTGGTCGCCGCCGCCCTCGCCGGATGATTCGCAGATCTGTCCCATCGATCCAATCAACCATTCTCAACCTACGATAGAGCAATATGAGCAGACCCTTAAATGTGGCCATTGCAGGCGCCACAGGCGCCGTGGGCCAAGACATCATGCAATGCCTGGAACAGCGCGATTTCCCCGTGGGTGAATTGCGCCTCCTGGCTTCCGCCCGATCCGTCGACCGCATGCTCCCCTTCCGGGGCAAAGACCTCCTGGTGCAGGAGCTGACGGAACAGAGCTTTGACGGTATCGACGTCGCCCTATTCAGTGCTGGCGGTTCGAGATCCAAACAATTCGCCCCCGCAGCCGTGAAGGCAGGCGCGGTGGTCATCGACAACTCCTCCGCTTTTCGGATGGACCCGGACACACCGCTGGTCGTTCCGGAGATCAACCCGGAGGATCTCGACAAACACCAAGGCATCATCGCCAACCCGAACTGCTCGACCATCATCCTGGTGGTTCCTCTCTGGCCCCTGCACAAGGTCAATCCCATCCGCAGAATCGTGGTCTCCACCTACCAGGCCGCCTCCGGTGCCGGCGCCAAGGCCATGGAAGAGCTCGAGCAGCAGACACGCGATCTGCTCAGCGGCAAAGATGCACACCCCACCGTCTTCCCGCATCAGATCGCCTTTAATCTCTTCAGCCACAACAGCCCCATCGTCGAAGACGGCTATTGCGAAGAAGAGGTCAAGATGGTCAAAGAGACCCGGAAGATCTTCCATGATTCCAGCATCCGGATCTGTCCCACCACCATCCGTGTGCCGGTCATGCGGGCGCATGCCGAGTCGGTCAATATCGAATTTTCCCGGCCGATGCTGCCTGAGGAAGCCCGTGAGATCCTCGCCTCCGCTCCAGGGGTCAAGCTGCAGGACGACCCTGAAAACAACCATTTCCCCATGCCGCTCGAGGCGAGCGGTCAGGAGGATGTTCTGGTCGGCAGGATCCGCAAAGACCTCTCCGACCCCAACTGCCTGGCCATGTTCATCTGCGGCGATCAGCTGCTCAAGGGCGCCGCGCTCAATGCCGTGCAAATCGCCGAGGAAATGATCAAACGGAATCTCTTCCGCGCCTGATCCCCGATCCAGAGAGCACTGACCTGAAACGCGCAGAATCCGGGCTCGTCCGAGATGGGTTCGCGTAGAAGCGTGGTTGCAATGGGCGATGCCCGCTACCGAAGCGGGCATCGCCTTTATGCTGATGCATCAAAACGCGGATCAATCATCCTCGTACGGCGGCGCTTCGGCACCATAAAATTCTCGGAAGCAGACCGGACACATACCGTGTGAGAATTCGGTATCGGTGTGTGTTTGAACGTAGGTCGCCAGATCAACCCAGGAATCCGGATCGCCAGCCTTTCGGTTTTCCATACGGATCTTTTTGCAGCGCGCGCACATCGGCAGAATCTTCTCCAGGGTTCGGATCCGGGCGAGGCTCTGACTCAGCTCGATGTTTTTCGCCCGCAACTCCTTGTTCATCGCGATGCTGTGCAGATCCTGCTCAATGAACGTCCTGAACATATCAATAAGCTGGTTGTACAGAAGATCGGGGGTACGAGGCTTCCGATCCAAGACACAGATCGTACCGAAGACCTCACCTGAGGGTGCCATGATGGGGTGACCTTGGTAGGCGACCATGTTGAGCTTGAGATCCGGATTGTTTCTCCAATCAGCCTCTGCTCTGGCGTCTGATACATGAAGGGCTGACCGATGCTGGACGACATGCTCACAATACAGTCCTGACCCGATCAGGTGCTCTCTCTGGCCGACATGGTATGGGTTGCCCTCGGTCTGACTGGAGACAAAGACCTCGATGTCCGAAGAGGACACCCGCATGATCAGGCCTGCTGGAACGTCACAGATCTTGGCCATCAGGTCTACGACGGCTTGCCAGCCTGCCAGCATGTGCTCATCGATCTCCCCGATGCCGGATTGCTCTTCCTCCTCTGACATCATGACCCCTCCCAGTGCAAGCGCATGTGATTGAATGGCGCTGGAGCCCGTCCGAAAAGGTTGCCGCTTTCCCAACCTGACCTCCCCATCCCGAGAGCCTCCCGCAGAGAGCGCAGAGGACGCGGTGGCGTCTTCGACTTGGCCTTTGGGGTTGGAAGGAGCAATGCTCTGAGCGCTACCTTTTGGGGGAAATTTCTAAAATGTACCGTTTTCAGCAGACCAAGGCAGTTGCATAAAACAGCTCCGACGTATCTGCATTCCTCCCTCCCAATACCCCTCTGCGCCCCCTGCGATCCCTGAGGGAGTCCTCCCCAACCGGTTCCGGAGAGCCGCACTCGGTCCCGATGGCCTTTCGCACAGCCTCGCGCTAAACTACCTCTCGGGGATTGCGTGACACAAGACCCGAAACACCGAATCGCCAACAACCCTTTCCATGGATCGCCAGCGGGGTCAAAGGTCCGTCGGCGGATACAACCCTACCGGTAAGAGACTCGATTCATGATGCCCGATCCCTTGCAGATCCTCTATCAGGACGAATTCATCATCGCGATCGACAAGCCGAGCGGACTCCTCGTGCACAAATCGGCGATCTCCCAGGACGAAACCTTCGTCCTTCAACGACTGCGCGACCAGCTCCATCGCTATATCTATCCGGTCCACCGGCTCGATCGGCCCACCTCCGGGGTCCTGCTGTTTGCCCTGGACCAGGACTCCGCACGAGCGATCTGCAGTCAGTTCACCGAGAACCGGATTGCAAAGCACTACCGAGCACTGGTCCGCGGCTGGCCGGAGGAATCGGGGGAGATCGATCATCCGGTCCGCCCCCAGCGGGCGACGATCGCACGGCCGGCTCAAAGCATTTTCACCAGGCTCGGCATCACAGAACAGCCTTGGCCATCCGGAGCGCATTCCACCTCACGTTACGCCCTCGTCGCGGTTCGGCCCCTCACCGGTCGGCGACACCAACTCCGGCTGCACCTCAGACACATCGCCCATCCGATCATCGGTGATACGATGTACGGCGACAGCCGACACAACCAACGCTTCCGAGAGGTTTTCGGCCTCAATCGCCTCTTCCTTCATTGTGCGGAGGTACGCCTGAACCACCCCCGCACCGGAGAGTACCTGAGGATATCCGCGCCGCTGCCGGAAACGTTGGATGGCATCCTGAAGGACCTGAGGCTAGAGGAGAAAGGTATCGCCTTCCAGGATCTGAGCGGGTAGCTCGTACGCCTGAAGGTCTTCTGGATAGATCGCGACGAAGGGCGAGATCTCGATCATGCCCGCAACCTCTTCCGCAGCATCTCTTGCGACCAGCACACCGTTCTGTTCCAGCCATCTGGCACCGCGTTCGATAAGGGCACGACGGGCCACGAGCGGGCTGTCCAAGCCGCGACCGTCGGCGTCCTTGATCGGAGCGAATTCCTCCTCGCGAGAGGTCTCCAGGATGACCGTGCGACTGCAGAGCGGGAGTGCGTCGAAGACAAACATCTCCAGCTTGACGGCATTTTTCCCGCTGGGCGAAACGGCCGCGCCGCAGGCCGGGTCCCAGTAAGCAACCGCCTTCTCCGCCCGGTGAAAGGGGAGACCCAGCTGATCCGGGTCAGCGGTCAGTCGCTCCACGAAATCGACCCGTAAGACATGGATCGCGATCGATCCCGCCAGGAATCGGAGACGTCCTGTCCCGGGGTCCACCTCCTCAGCCAAGGCGACAGGCATGTCGGAGTACTCGATCACCCATAGTTTGTCGGCGCACATGCAGAAATTACCGAGCTTCTCCATCGGTTCGCGCTTCGGCAGCATCTTCGAAGACATCTCCGAATCGGCCAGCGCATGGAGTCCGATGAAGAGCGGATCGATCGGGCGCACGAGCGGGTTGTCCACCTGGATGTAGCTGATATGCTCGATTCCACGTCGGCGCATGTCCGCAAGCGCTCCGGATTCCCGAATGGCGGTCAGGGAGCCGCCGTGGCCGTTCGGAGAGAGGGCCAAGGAGGTCGGACTCTTCAAGAGCGCCTTGCCGGTTTCCAGATCGAAGGCGGGAAGCATCGCCTGTGAAAAGAACATCAAATTCTGGGGATCCAGACCGAAGTAATCGTTCTCTTCGAAGAATCCGACGGTCGCGTCGTGGTTGGTTTGGCTGGTCATGATGTACCAGGGAATGACGGTACGAAATCGCCGCTGCATGTGATGCAGCGATTCGGCAAACCAACCGAAGAGGGAGAGTCGGCGGATCGGCGAGGCAGGGAAGAGGCCTTTGGGATGCTCGAAGCCAAGCCTGCTGCCTTGGCCGCCGGCGACCATGAAGAGTGCTACCTTCCCCTCCAGAACGAGCTGCGCACCCTTGGCCCATGCAGCTCGATACTGCGCCTCCTGATCGGGCCCGGCAGGGGTCATAGGATAATAGGGCGCCGGCTGAAGCTCCTCCGGGATCTTCACGGCACCTTCACTCAGGACATAGGTTTGGACCAAGCGACCGAGGCGCTCCCAGTCATAGGTGACCAGCTGCTGAAAAAGCTCTTCCCGCCTTGAGCCGCCAAGCTCATTCAGCTGCTGAGCGAGGTGCTCTTGCCCGTTGCGATTCAGGGCGCGGACCAGTTCTTCGTGAGAGGTGTAATGGGTACTCATACCGGGTATCGAGTCCGAGGCAATAAAGAAGCGGCAGTTTGCCGCTTTCCCAAGGTTTGGGTGGCATTTTGAGGAATCAACCTAGAGGTCGTCCGAAAAAGTACGTTCCTTCCGGCGCCACTTCCAGAAATTGGTGGCCGATCAGTCCGATCTTTGTCTGATTCGGAGTCGGAATCGATTTCTGTTCTGGTTGGCGCCTGGCGCTCATGGACCGCTCAAACTTCGCCGCCGAGTTTTTTCAGCACCGTAACAATACGGGGGCATGACCGCTTTCTTGCCTTCGAATCCCATCCCACGTTCTTTCGAGACCGATAGCGACTCCGACCCCGATCTTGCTTCGCCATTGACCTTTTCGGACGACTTCAACCTAGGGTACCCCAATGCGATTGCAAGCAAAAAGCAATGGGGGATTCGTTTGACAAATCCCCCATGTCCCCTGAATTTGGACCGCCGAATTGTATGGATGCAAAGACACGGCCGAAGGATGGTTTAAAAGACCGATGGGGAAGATCGACTGGCACCACCAAACCGAATTGGACACGAATGCGGTAGCCTATGGCATAGAGGGCCGAGGGGATTCCCTCGGCTTTTTGCTGGACAATGGGCGGAGCGCAGCGAGCCAATCAGGACAAACCGATCAGAAAAACCCCGCCGCCAGTTGACGGCGGGCAGCAACCTGTGAAATTATTCACAATCTCCGCCCCAGGCCGAGACCAGAGCAAACCGAACCTGTCTGAACCGACACGTCACACTCAGTAACCCACCGGTGGAGGAAACATGAATCCCAAGTACGACGCCCTGCTGACTCAGAAGATGGACGCCGAAAGCTACCAGAAATTGGTCGCACTCCAAAACAAAAAACTTTACGACTTCGTCGGTGAATACGTGGAGCTCTGCGAACCCGCCGCAGTATTCATGGCCGACGACAGCGACAAAGACGCCGAGTACATTCGCCAGCGCGCAATCGAGCTGGGTGAAGAGGTCCCCATGGCGCGCGAAAACGTGACCATGCACTATGACGGGCCGAAAGATCAGGCTCGGGACAAGAACAACACCAAGTACCTCGTCTCCGCCGAACGCCTCCCCAAGATGGGCAACCTCAACGCCATTGAGGCGAGTGAGGGTATGGCCGACATCCGCGGGGTCCTCAAGGGAATCATGAAGGGCAAGACCGCGATCGTGAAGCTCTTCTGCGAGTGCCCGACCGGCAGCGAATTCGCGATCGGCTGTGCTCAGATCACGGACTCCTGCTACGTGGCGCACTCGGAGGATATCCTTTACCGGCGTGGCTATGCGCAGTTCCAAAACATGAAGAACAAGGACGAGTTCTTCCGCTTCGTCCACAGCGCAGGCGAGCTTGATGAGAACATGAACACCATCAATCTCGACAAGCGCCGCATCTACCAGGACCTCGAGAACAACATCGTCTTTTCCGCCAACGCTCAGTACGCAGGCAATACCGTCGGCCTGAAGAAGCATGCCATGCGCCTGGCCATCAATAAGAGCGGACAGGAAGGCTGGCTCTGCGAGCACATGTTCATCATGGGCGTGCAGAACGAGAAGAAGGGTCGCGGCACCTACTTCGTCGGGGCATACCCCTCCGCATGTGGAAAGACTTCCACCGCGATGATCCCCGGTGAAAAGATCGTCGGCGACGACATCGCCTACTTCAAAAACATCGACGGTGAATTCCGTGCCGCCAACGTCGAGCGTGGCATCTTCGGTATCATTTCCGACGTCAATCCCAAGGACGATCCGGTCATTTTCCGCACGCTCAACGAGCCCAAGGAAATGATCTTCTCCAACGTGCTCACCGGCCCGGACAACCTCCCCTACTGGGATGGTATGGGCGTTGAGACTCCGAAGACCGGACGCAACTTCCAAGGCGAGTGGTTCGAGGGTAAGACCAATGCCGACGGCAAGCCTGTGCCCATCTCGCACGGGAATGCACGCTACACGATCCGCATGGAGTACCTCGAGAATCTCGACCCCGCCTGGGATGACAAAGAGGGCGTCCAGGTCGAAGGCGTCATCTACGGTGGTCGCGACAGCGATACCACCGTCCCCTGTGAAGAGGCCTTCTCCTGGAAAGACGGCATCATCATGAAGGCCTGCACGCTGGAGTCCGAGACGACCGCCGCGATCCTCGGCAAACAGGGAGTCCGGGTTGCTCAGCCGATGGCCAACCTCGACTTCATCACCTATCCCCTTGGTGATTACGTCGTCAACAACATCAAGTTCGGTGAGCAGTTCGGCGATCAATGCCCGCACATCTACACCACGAACTACTTCCTGCGCGACAAGGAAGGCAAATTCTGCACCAGCAAACTGGCGAAGAAAGTCTGGATCCACTGGTTTGAAGGTCGCGCCCACGGCGAATACGAAGCCTACCAAACGCCGACCGGATTCATCCCCAAGTATGAAGACCTCAAGGTCCTGTTCAAGGAGCTCCTCGGGGAGGATTACAAGGAGGAGGACTACACCTACCAGTTCACCTTCCGCGCCGATGCATGGATCTCCAAGATTCAGCGGGCCATCGAGTTCTTCCAAAAGAACGCCCCGACCCTGCCGGCCGAGGTCAACCAGTACTGGCAGGATGCGATCGCCAAGTTCGAAGCGGTCAAGGTCAAGTACGGCGCCGAGGTCAAGCCCGGCACCTACAATGGCTGAACAATGAATGCTCCTGTGTGATGTCCGACCGGACGCCACACAACAGGGCATGTCCCTGAATGATAAGAGAGCGGGGGATGGTTTCCAGCCATCCCCCGCTCTTTCTGTTGGGGCGGTCACCGGCGATCCCCGGGACTATCAGGATTCCACGTGCGCGTGGTCCTCCAACACCCGATCGCGATACAGGAGATGGTAGACCACCGGAATTACCAGGAGCGTGAACAGCGTCGAGACCAAGAGCCCGAAGATAATCGACCAGGCCAGGCCGCTGAAGATCGGGTCGAATGTGATCGGCCAGGTCCCCAGCAGTGTCGTTCCCGCGGTGAGCAGGATCGGGCGCATCCGGACCGCCCCCGACTGCAGAATCGCGGCCCGCAGAGGAATCCCCTCATCCACCCGGGTCGCAATGAAATCGATCAGCACAATCGCATTGCGAACCACGATCCCGCTCAGGGCGATCATCCCGATCATCGCCGTCGCGGTGAAGAAGATCGCGTCGTCATACCCGCCCACAACCTGGCTGAACAGAGAGTTGAGCAGACCGAATCCAGGCATGATCCCAATCATGGTCAGCGGAATCGAGAGCATGATCACAACCGGCAAGAGAAACGAGGTGGTCTCGTAGACCAAGAGCACGTAAATCCCCATCAGTGCGATTGCGAACGCAATCCCCAAGTCGCGGAAGACGTCCAGGGTGATCTTCCACTCGCCCTCTCCACTCCAATCGAGCCGTATCCCATCAGGCAACGGATTCTGCTTGAAGTGCGACTGAAGCGCGAGAACCGAATACGCCGGCCCCCGTCCAGCCACCTCCGCGGTGACATAGACCACCCGATCCATGTTCTTGTGGTTGATGGTGATTTCCGACTCGGTCTCCACAAAGCGCCCCAATTCGCCGATCTGCACCATGTCCCCGCCCCGTCCGCGCACAGAGAGGGTCTCCAGACGGGAAACCATGGAGCGATCCAGCCTGCCCAATCGCAGATAGATCGCAAACTCGTTCTGCTCTTCCGGCAGATGGATCAGCCCGGCAAATCCGCCCGATACCGCCAGATTCAGTGCCTCCGTGACCTGTTGGACCGATATCCCATTGCGGGCCGCCTTCTCGCGGTCCACCTCGAAGCGCCACTTCTTCTGAGGCACCTCAATCGAGTCGTCCACGTCGACCACTCCCGGTTCCTCCAGCATCCGCGCCTTCACAATTCCAGCGGCCTCGACGAGATCGTCGTAACTGCTGTCGACCGAGCCATAGATCTCAGCCACCAACGTGGAGAGGACCGGCGGTCCCGGAGGGACTTCCACCAGCTTCAAAGAGGCACCCGTGCGTTTGGCAATCGCAGCAATGTCGTTTCGAATGCGTAGAATAAGGGCGTGGCTCGCCGCCTTGCGCTCCTCCTTCGGTACCAACTGAACGCGGATATCACCGACGTTTGAACCCTGCCGCAGGTAGTAGTGCCGCACCAGCCCGTTGAAATCCATCGGCGATCCCGTACCGGCATAGGAGACGAAGCTCACGACCTCAGGGATCCCCCGCAAAAAGTCTTCAACCTCTTGAATGACCCGGTTGGTCTCTTCCAGAGGCGCGGTCTCCGGCATGTCGACCACCACCTGAAACTCGTTCTTGTTGTCGAAGGGCAACATCTTCAGCGGGACGAACCTGGTCAGCGCCAACGCGACCGAAAGTACAAACAAGCATCCGACAACGATCAGCAGAACTATGCTCTTCCTCTTTGAGTCGATGAACGGCGCCACGATACCCGAGTAAACCCGGTAGAGTCGCTTCTGCGTGGCAGGATCCTGCCCGGTGGCGACCTCCGATCCCGGCAAAACGTTTTCCTCAGCTGTCTTCAAAAAAACTCGGGTCAGCCATGGCGTGACCGTCAGTGCGACCACAGTCGACATCAAGACCGCGAGCGGGACGTTGATCGCCATGGGGCGCATGTACGGACCCATCATGCCGGTGATAAAGAACATCGGTGTAAAGGCCAGAATGATCGCAATCGTCGACAGCAAAATCGGCGACATGATCTCCCGCATCGCACCGACGATCGTGGGAATCCTGGGCTGGCCGCGCTTCTCGCGCAGGTGGCGCTCGATGTTTTCAACACCGGCAATCGGGTCGTCCACCAACAGCCCGAGCGCCAGGATCAGCGCGAACAGGGTCACACGATTGATGGTGTAGCCCATCAGATAGTTGAATAGGAGAGTCAGGGAATAGGTGATCGGAACCGCGGTCGCCACGATCAGACCAGCGCGCAAGTGCAAAGTGAATGCGAGGAGGCCCACCACCGTGATAACGGCCAGCACCAGGCTGCTCACCAGCTCGTTTACCTTATCATTGGCGGTCGCGCCGTAATCGCGCGTGATTGCGACCCCGACCTCATCGGGAATGACCTTCTCACGCAACTCCGCCAGCCGATCCTGGACCTCACGCGCCACCCATACCGCATTGCTGCCCGGTTTCTTACAGACCGAAATCGTGACGGCTTGGTATCCCCCTGTCTGTCCACTCTGGAACTGCTCGGAGGCCGGCCCGAATCCAAAACGTGTGTAGTTATCCGCATCCAGGGGCCCCTCCTGGATGTTTGCCACGTCTCGTAGATAGACCGGACGGTCCTCCTCCATCGCGACGACCAGGTGTTGCAGATCTCCAATACTCCTCAGGAAGCCACTGCCCTCGATCAGGACTTGGGCATTGCCGGATTCCACTGAACCGCTGATCAGCTGAGCACTCGAAACCTGTATGGCGCCGGCAATGTCTTGAGGGGCAAGCTGGTAGGCGGCCAGGCGCTCCGGCTTGAGGATCACCTCGACGATCTGACGCTTCCCCCCGTGGATCCGGATGGGCCCCGTGTTTGGGATCCGCTGGAGCTTGGCGACCAGTTCCTCGGCCACCCGATAGAGCTGAATCGAATCGTAGCGCTCGCTGTACAGCGTGGCATTCACGATCGGGACATCGTCGATCTCCAACGGCTTCACGATCCATCCCGCGATCCCCGGCGTGACCAAGTCGATGTTTTGCTGAAGCTTGTTGTGTAGCTTCAGCAAGCTGTCTTCACGGTCCTCCCCCACATAAAACCGCACCGTCGCAATCGCCTGTTCCGGGCGAGACATCGAGTAGACGTACTCAACTCCATCTATCTGATAGAGGAGCCGCTCTAGACGCGATGAAACCAGTTTTTCGACGTCCTCAGCACTCCCGCCCGGATAGGAGACCATAATGTCGGCAAGAGGCACGACGATCTGCGGCTCCTCCTCCCGTGGTGTGACCCGCAACGCTAGGAATCCGGCGACGATACTCGCCATCATAATCAGCAGGGGCAGATTCCCCCTGACAAACGTGCTGACCACATGATTGAAAAACCCGTGCTTGTTTGCGCTCAAGACGGCACCCCTTCCCCACGAGCTACCTCCTCAGAAGCAACAGATACGCACACCGATTCCCCGGCAGACAGTCCGGAGAGGATCTCCACCATGCCGTCAATGACCGCCCCGGTCTTTACAAGGCGCATGCGAATCCGGTCGCCGGATACCAGCTGAACATATTCCAACTGCCCAAGACGCCTGATGGCCGCCACCGGTAACATGACCCCCTCATGCGGGTCTTCTTGGATCCAGACCTGGCCATAGGCCCCAGGAAGCAACTCTTCCTCCAATCCCGGCAGCTGAATCTTGACCAGGCGGGTCCTCGTCGTGGTGTCGATCTCACTAACCACTTCCGTGACCCGGCCCGCACGTTGGAGATCGGGATAGCTCAGACTGACCGGTACCTCCGTGCCTACCTGGAAATGGTGAACCAGCCGCACCGGAACGGGCACTTCCATGCGCATGCGCAACGGGTCGTAAAGCGTGAGGAGCACCTGCCCAGGACTCGCCAAATCGCCCTGCTCCACCCCCCGATCGGTCACAATCGCATCAATCGGTGCTGAAAGTTCGGTGTACGTCAGCATCACCTGCATCCGCTTGACCTGACTCTGCGCAGCGAGGAACTGGGTCTCCGCCAGGTCGAAGAACTGACGGGAGGCGGCATCCGTGCGCAGTAATTCACGCGCACGCTCGTACTCGATCTCGGCCTGACGCAAGGCGACGTTCGCAGCCTCCAGCTGCTCCTTCAGTTCACGATCATCCAAGCGGATCAATACCTGACCGGCCTTGACTCGCTGTCCGGCCGAGGCGTGGACCTCCTGAACCGAGGCCGAAATCCGCGCACTGAGGTGAACGCTCTGCTCCGAAGCTACCGTACCGGGGAGGTCAATCCGTCCGGGTACCATCGTTTTCTCAACCAGCAGCAGCTCCGCACCATCCGGAAGCGGGTCACCGGCATGGAAATCCATATACAGATCCGGTTCGATCCGCTCCCGCAACATCCCTGAGGTCCAGACAAAGAGGAACCCCATCGCCAGGATCGCGATCCAGAGCTTCCAGAACCTGAAGAGCCAGAATCCTTTGCGTTTGGTACCATCTGCGTTCATAAGACATCCACCCTTCCCTTCTCCCAAATGCGCATACGTTCCATCCATCATTGCGGACCGGGAGACCTGGAATCAAATCCAAAAACCAATACCCTCAGCGCCCCAGCCGGCATCCGACTGACCGGAGGGATACATATCATGTGTTCATGATACACTTTCAACCGTGAGTGCGTGTTGATCGGCGGGCGGGCCGAGGATCCGGGCGTACGTAGGTCACCCCCCCCCGCTGAGCAAGCCAGAACCCTCCGGCCTGTGCCCCCGGCCCTACTCAATTAATTGGTTGATTCATCCGCAACCCGACCAGGCTCCCGTCGGCCCGCCCCCGCCACTCCGGTCAGATCGTCCCCCAGTTCCGCCCGCATTCGATCGGCCAGTTTCTGCAAACGCTGCACCTCGGCCGGATACTCCGTCAGCACATCGCGCGCCTCATCCGGAGAACGGGTCAGATCGTACAGTGCCAGACC
>CALLYA010000027.1 GCA_937875495.1 uncultured Verrucomicrobiota bacterium | reverse complement strand
CCCCGCTGCCCGCGCGATGCCCGTGTACGGGCGCCCCTACGGCGCATGTCCAATGCCCCCCCGTACGGGTTCTCATACTGCTGCTCCACGCGCACCGAGGCGATGTGCCCATCGATGCGACCGAACACGTCCGTCTTCTTCAAGGGCATCGGGACCGATTCCGCACCCTCCCCAAGCACCGCACTCATGGTTCCGGATCCAGGCCAGTCGGGCCCGTCCGCAACCGGATCCACGCGTGAAGGTTCTTCCCGAACGATCACCCAGAGCTCCTCGTCTTCAGCCGGGAGGGCACCCTTGGGCTCGGTGCGATGACGTTGGGCAACATTTTGCCGGGACCGCGAGGGCTCGCCTCTCCGCGACTCGTTCAGGCCCGCGCTGGGCGTGACGGGGGTGTAGGAAACATCGGTCGGGCTGACCTCCATCTCGTGAGCCTCCAGCGGCTGGGGTTTGAAGAGTGACATCGCAAACCGCAATTGACCACGGGTCTCGGTTGCGCCGACAAAGGCACACCATCTGAGACTGTCGGAAATACCGGAGACACGAGTATTCCCGGCATGGGTCCATTCGGCCCCTTCTTGAGCCCTGACGAAAAGGCGAAGCCTGAAAATATCACGCTCAATTCGGAGCTGGAATCCGCCCTGAGTGGGTAGCGGATAATCAAATACGGGGGAGGCAACACCCCTGAATACCCGCGTCGCGATCAGGTGCGCATTCCCATCCTGAACAACACGCCTGAACTCCACATAGTTCTGGTCGTCACTATAGAGCAACACCCCCGCTTCCTGCCCTGCGGCAAGGCCGGAAGGATCAATTTCATACTCGGCGGCCAGGGAAAAGCCTTGGGCTGGGGCCAAAAGGACCCGATTGTCGGCCTCACCCTTCGTCACGGAGAGGATGACCCCGGCATCGGTCACCGAGACACTCCCGTCTCCGATGTGATCAAACACCGCATTTTCTCCCGCGCCGGCCGTCCCGATCGTGTAGTCCGGCTCTGAATTCCACCGGGAGGGGTTCACCTGAATCGGCGTCTGAGCGGTCGCCATGGCTGAACAGAAGACCAGAATCAGAGCTGGAGCCAATCGGTTCCTTCGCAAACACGTCAAAAATGGGTTTGTTGCTTTCATAATTATGATACCTACCTGACTGGATGTTTTGTTTGGCTATAAAGATTCCACAACCGATGGCTGAACGAGCTTGCACCGCAAAGGGATGCGCACTCCATCCGGATTCCCGGCGGCAATCACCTTCAGGTCAAATACCGGCTCCGATCCTCGAGGCGCCTGGACGTGAACAGTGAACAGACGCGTCTCGCCGGTCGGCAATCGATCGGCCGATTCGAGGGAGAACTGGGCGACGATCAACCTGTTGCCTTGCATCGCGCGCGGGTCGTAGGTTGGCGGTTCGACGAAGGCCGGGTGCGAGCCGCCTTCAATACCAGTGGTCACGACATCCTCGGATTGCGTCGTGAGCACGAGCTGAAATGCAGCGAGCGGATATCCTCCGCTATCGCCCCATACCTCCACGGGGAAAAAACGGACCGCTGCCGCGCCAAAGCCTTTGCTTTCCGAATTCAGGCCTTGCACCAACTGGGCGACGAGGAAGAGAGATGCAATGAATTTCATGATTCGTCCTCCGTATGGATGGAGACCATTCGCCGAACCATTTCTTGCACGTCCGCCTCGTCGATAACCCCGTCCTGGGTGGCATCCCAGAGCTCAGGCAGTTGCTCGCCCTGGCTTAGCGATTTCGCCATGCCAAAGGCGTCAAGCACATCGAATGCGCCGTCACCATTAAAATCCCCTTGTACAACCACAGGCTGTGGAAGCGTGCCCTGACGTTGCGGCAGGAGGCGGATGGCCAAGACCAGGGCCGCGGCAGCCGCGGTGGTTCCCGAGACGACCGCAACCCGGCGCCATATCCGACGCCTGCGGATCGCCGCCATCCGGTCGGCCGCCAATCGCAACACGCGCTGATCTACCAGGTCCGAAGCCGGCACGGGCCCTTGCGCGAACCGCCGGAGCCGCTCCTCGGCTCCGGCCGGGAGCGCCGTTCCCCCCTCGCCGTTTGGGTGTTTTTGATTCTTCTGCATGTTGAAGCCACTCCTTCCAATGGCTTAAGCAGATGAATCAGGCGAAAGGTTCAAAAAAAATGGTGCATTGTTCCCCCAAGGATGGATTTGCTGAAAAACCGGATGGGGGCAACAGAAACCTGTCGGACTCTGGAAACGATCGATGATTGATTAAAAGGGCCCGCCCAGGCCTTGAATGGGCATGATCATCGCCCATTAGGGGTCCGGATTGTACCAGCGGCGCAGACGATCCACAGCATGGTGCAACCGCGACTTCACCGTGCCGAGCGGAATCTCCAGGACCTGTGAAATCTCCTGCAAGTCCAACCCGTCGACAAACCTGAGGATCAAAAGTTCGCGCATCGGCTCCGACAGTCCACGCAGCATTTGCTCGAATTCATCCAGCCTCGCAGCCGCGCTCGGCTGATCCTCCACCGGTATCTCAACGGCCCCGGGGCCTTCGCCGAATGTTTGCCATCGGCGCGATTGTTGGCTCAGCCGAATCGAGGTGTGGCGGACCACTGGATACAGGAAGGTCTTGAACCTCGCACGCAGTTCAAAACCTGGGAATTTCGAAAGCACATAGATGAAGGTCTCTTGCAAAACATCCAACGCCAGCTCGGGATCGCCGGTCAACCGAATCGCCAGGCGCAACACCCAATCCTTGTAACGTTCATAGAGCTGCCGGAACGCCTCCTCGTCTCCGTTGTTGATGCGTGCAACAAGGAATACATCGGAAATATCATCGTCGGTGGGCATGAATAGTGAAAAGGTTTGATCCGACTTCGTACCGGCAGGAATCGGCTTTTGGATTCGCTGCAACCATTGAACTGTATGACGCCCTTGAATCCGAGGCCAAGCCATAAATGCTGCCATCCCAGGAACGGTTGATCCGCAGGCCGGATTGATTGGCCGGGGATGACGTAAACGTTGACAGGAAAACAACCGGGGGAACAGCAGCTCCAGGGCTTGTGGTCGTTTGAAAAAAGTTGAAGCAGCAGCTTGCCGCCTTCCAACCCTACCATCCAGACCCGGAGCCCCCCCCGCAGAGGGCGCAGAGGGGCATGAGGAGGGGGGGCCGGAGCAGATTTCCGCAACTGCCTTGTGGGGCCCAGAATCGTACGCGTACACAGCGAAGCGGTACACGTTCCCGTACACGAACAGGAGAGCGGGGAGGGGTACGGGTACGGGTACGGGTACGTGTACGTGTACGAGTACGTGTACGGGTACGGGTACGGGTACGGGGACTGATGCGACGAGGAAGACGAGAGTCAATAAGAGGGTGCAGGCGACTCGCAGTAGCTCGAGGTCGTCCGAAAAGGTCAATGGCGAAGCAAGATCGGGGTCGGGGTCGCTATCG
>CALLYA010000026.1 GCA_937875495.1 uncultured Verrucomicrobiota bacterium | reverse complement strand
CCCACATGCCCGGCGTCGTGCGCAGGATGACGAATCCGACCACGAATTGCAGCAAAACCCCAGTGATGATCAATCGCTTGTTGATCCGGCTCCGCTCTGATGACCAGAGCCAGGCCAATAGCATCATCACCAACAACCCCAACAGACTGATCACACGTTCCACGCAAGCCCCCCCCCACTCCTACACCGCAGATCACCTACCGGATCGCCAGGAGCTCCGATTGCGTCGCAACATAGAGCGTGCCGCCGGTTGGAACCAGGGTCGCCGATATGGGTGAATCACAATCGATCCGCGACTCAACCGCCTTCTCCCGCCCCGCGGCCAGGATCCAAAGATCACCCCTGCGCGTCCCGATCACCACCCGACCCTCCACAACCATCGGCGATGCCCAGATCTCGCCCTCGCAGTCGTGTGTCCATACCCCCTGCCCTGTGGCAACATCCACACAGTGCAGCCACCCGTCGCAGTCGGCCGCATAGATCAGGCCGTCCGAAATCGCCGGGGTCGAACAGGTGTGCTCACGCAATGGATAGCTCCACAAAGCCCCCTCCGCTGTCACATCCCCCTCGCCATCGGCCGAATAACACTTCAGCCACGCCTCACGCTTGCCCCACCAGATGTCGCCCCCAAACGTCAGGTACAACCGGTCCTCGTGAAAGACCGGCATGCTCATCACGTTGCTCGGACTCTCCTTGCGGTTGCGTAGATACGAATGGATGTCCTCCTTCGGCGCCTGCGGATCCAAATCCCGCCGCCAAACAACCTCCATCCGCTGGAGTTCCTCACGCACACCCTCGATCGGACGCATCCCAAACAGGATCCCGTTCCCCGCAGCATAGTAGACCAATGTACGATCGTTCACCGTCCCCAACGCAGGCGACGACCAGTTGCTGTGAAAGGTGTCCGGAGCCGTGCGCTCATAGTCCCGCGCCAGCATCCGACCGGTCTGCTTGTCCAATACCACAATCCCCGGCGCATCCGGCTTGCGTATCACCGCGTGCGTGTTATCCACCCCATTGCAACTGTTGACATAGAGCTGATCGCCATGAATCAGAATCGAGGCGTGCGTCGAGTCGTGCGGATAGACACCCGCCCCCGATTTGAGATCGAATACCCAGAGGATGTCCGCGTCCAACACACCCACATCCATCGCCGGCTCGCCATCCGGTGCCATGAACGCGCCCTCATCCTGGAACGGACCGTCATTTCCGTCCGCCATGCCGTTCATGTCCACACAGATCACCTCGACCCGATTGCTCATGATATATGCGCGATCGCCTTCGACCGTCGGACTCGAACAGATGCCCGCCTTCGGCCAATCGAGAAAGATGTCGCCCTCCAATTTCGGCACCACCAGTTGCCACAACAGGTTGCCCGTTTTCTCATCCAGACAGAGCACCACCCCGCGGTCGCCCTTGTGCCGAGGATCCTTCGCCTTGTCATTGTTGCAGCCGATCAGCACCTTCCCGCCGCTCACCACGGGCGTGCAGTACGAAGTCCCGAGCGCCACCCGCCACGCCACGTTCTCACCACCCTCAGGCTCAAACGCATAATTGAAGCCGGCCTCCTCCGATACCATGTTGCGCGACCACGCAGTGCCGAATTGCGCGACATCGCAAAACCCAGGCTCCACGCACAAGGCGATCCATAGGGGAACGATCCAGATCAGTCGTTTCATATGCCTCTCTCAGGTGGTAGTGCTCAGCAGATACCTCAAATACCGGATCCTACCTGCAGCACCACCCAAATCCAACCCGAAAGATAGCCCCATACCCACCCCAGCCCCCCGCCGAATGCCGCGTTCCCAACCTGCTCCCCCAGCCGGACCCTGAGAGCCTCCCGCAGAGGGCGCAGTGGCGTTTTCGGCCAACTTATCGGGGTGGGTAGGTTCCATGCCCTGCAGCCTACTTTTGTGGGGTATTTTTCAGTTATGCCGTTTCACAGGAATCCGATCCGACCGATCCGACCGATCCGACCGATCGGCAACCATTGCCTGGAGGCGACACCTGAAGGAGCGCTACCTTTTCGGACGACCTCTAGCAACCCGGCTGAAACGGGGGCTGCCGCTGTCTCGTCCATGGAAAAAGGAAGAACCTCTCTGTGAACTCTGTGCCCTCTGTGGCCAATCCCGTCCGAAAAGGCGCGCTTTCCAAACCAGCCCCCCATTCGTAAGTCGATAACGCCTCTGCGCCTCTGCGCCTCTGCGCGAGGCCTTCCGGTTCCGGATGGGAGGGAGGGTCAGGCTCGGCTAGTGGCACGCTTCCGTTTCTATCCGCCCTCCCCGCGCACCCGGTTTCCACTTCCACTTTTCCACGGGTCCTCTAGAATAGGGGCATGAAAACTACACTCTTTCTGATTCCGCTTTTTGCAGCTGTGCTGCTCGTTGCCGCCGGACCGGCGGCAGAAGCCGGGAAGATTGACGACCTCTACCGGCTCGATCGGCTACCCGCCTTCAAGAATCCATCCCGGATCGGGGCGTTCTCCAGCTACGACCGTACCGGCGGCAACGACGACGGGTTCTCGGGTACCTATTCGTTCCTTCGTAAGGAAGACGACGGCCTCGTCCTGGCCGACCTGAAAGGGCCCGGCGTCATCTACCGGGTATGGACTCCGACACCGACCGACGATGTCATGGAGTTCTATTTCGACGGCGAGGACGAGCCACGCATCTCGGTCAAGTTTCGGGAAATCTTCCTCGGCGAACACCCCGCTTTTCCCAGTCCGCTCGTCGGGTTCGGCGCAGGCGGCTACTATTCATACGTCCCCTTGCCGTTTGAGGAGTCATGCATCGTGCGCGTGCGTGCACCCAAGCTCCAGTTCTATCAGATCAACTACGCCCTCTATGACTCCGGCGCCGATATCGAGACCTTCTCGGCCCAACCTACCGCGGAATACCTGAAGCATCGGGAGACAGCATGCGCCCTCTGGGCGGATGCCGGTGCCGATATCAGCCGGTTTGCAGCACCGCCCAAGGCCGAGATTCACACCGCCCGGACCGAACACAGCATCCCACCGAACGGCTCCGCGGTTCTCTTCTCATCCGAACGCGGCGGCCGCATCGTCGGCCTGCGGATCTCGCCCTCCAGGGAGCTGAGCGCCAAGGCGCGCGATCTCATCCTGAAGATCTCGTTCGACGGCGATGCGCCGGCGGTCGAGTGCCCCCTCGGCGACTTCTTCGGCTACGGCTGGGGCAAACCGGCCATGACATCGTTGCTGGTCGGCACCGATCAGGAATCCAACTACTGCTACCTTCCGATGCCCTACCGCAACAGCGTGCGGGTCGAGCTGCTCTCCGAACGGAACCAGACGGTCGGCATCCAGGCCGAAGTCCAGCACTGCGACGTGCCTCGGTCCCATGACGAGGGCCAGCTCTACGCGATCTGGCGCCGGGAGAATCCGACGACGGTCGGCAAGCCTTACACCCTGCTCGAGACCGAGGGCCGCGGACATATGGTCGGCGTCATCCTGCAGTGCCAGGGGTTTGAATCCGGCAAGACCTTGTACTTCGAGGGCGATGACCAGACGACGATCGACGGCGCACTCGTCATCCACGGCACAGGCTCAGAAGACTTCTTCAACGGTGGCTGGTACGACGTTCCCGATCGGTGGGAGAAGCGGATCTCCTTCCCGCTCAGTGGCTGCCTCGGCTATGACAAACACCTGGGCCGAACAGGGGCATACCGCTTTTTCCTGGCCGATTGCTATCCCTACCAGGAAAAGATCCTTCAAACGATTGAACACGGCGGCGAAAACAACAGCATCCCGACCGACTACTCAAGCGTTACATTTCTCTACAGCGATGAGCGGCCCACAATGCCCGCTCTCGCACCGGCCGCACCCGAGGAACGCGCCGTTGTCGATATGGACGAAGTGATGTTCCCCGCCTGGTGGCAGATCCCGGTCTCCGCTTGGTCATTCAACAACGCATCGCTCACCCGCAAGCGCGAGATGATCGGAGGCGCTGAGGTCCGGTACCTCGCCCTACAGGCCTCCGGTGGCGACTTCTTCGGGCATCATTTCTACGCGCCCACCGTAGATATCCCTGTCACCGGCCGATATGCGATCTACATCGAGTCGGTGACCGGTCCGGATCAGGCTATCGTGCAACTCTTCCGCAACGAAAACCCGGTCGCCCCGCCGGTCGATCTCTACTCCAAGGAATTGGCGGTCTCGAATCGCCTCCTCCTCGGCCACCTCAACCTGGTGGAAGGCAAGAACAACCTGATGATCAAGCTGGTCGACAAGAACCCGGAGTCCTCCAGCCTCGGCTTCAACCTGGTCCACCTGTTCTGCGTCCGTGCTGAGTAAACAGCGCGTATTGCCCACCAAGAAAACAGGCGCGCGTGCTCGCTCCCATCGCTGGCACGCGCGCCCAGTGAGCGATCAAAAACCACCCATCTGGTGGGAAGAGTTATGCCACAGAGATCACAGAGATCACAGAGACGAACCGGGGACTGTCTCGTCGATGGCATAAGAGGCCTCTCTCTCTGTGAACTCTGAGTCCTCCTTGGCAGCTGATCCTGCGTTTTCATCCAACCAAGCCGATTGCAGGAATCGCAACCTATAGGTCGTCCGAAAAGGTATCCGGTTTCCCATCCAGACTTTTCATGCGGATCCGAAGAGCCTCCCGCAGAGGGCGCGGTGGCGTTTTCGACCTGCCTATGGAGGTGGGTAGGTTCCATGCTCTGCACCCAACATTTTTGGGGAATTTTT
>CALLYA010000025.1 GCA_937875495.1 uncultured Verrucomicrobiota bacterium | reverse complement strand
GAGAAACAGAAACTCGAGGAACTTCTAGTTCCAGTTTGACAGACCACATGCCTGCCTGCGCCTCTGCGGGAGGCTCTCCGGATTCGGATGTGAAGGCCAGGCTGGGAAAATCGGATACCTTTTCGGGCGAGCTCGATCAAAACTTCACCGATTGCGACGACGAATCACATGTCATCTGCACCGCTGCACCAAGTCCATATCGTGCCTGCCGGAGTCACCCGCACTGTCGCCTGGGGTGCCGGCCTGGCCGACGTACTCTTCGACCTCGGCGTCGAGTTTCCGTGTGGCGGGCGGGGCCAATGCGGCGGCTGCAGGGTGAAGGTGAAGAGCGGGTTCGCACCGGTCACGCATGAGGATCGCGCGGCGCTGACCCCGGAGCAATTGTCGGATGGCTGGCGGCTGGCGTGCCGAATGACGGTGCGCAACGACCTGACGCTCGAGCTGGGCGGTTGGGCGATACAGATCCTCGCCGACTCCGACTTGCAGCAGGTGCAGGGCGGGCAGGGCTTCGGCCTGGCGATTGACCTCGGTACGACGACGATTGTGGGTCAGCTCGTGGAGCTATCGACTGGACGTGTGCTTGCGACCCGCTCGGATCTGAACGCCCAGGCACGCTTCGGTGCGGACATCATGAGCCGGGTGGCATACGGCCTAGAACCGGAGGGCCTGCCGATGCTGACCGGGACGATCCGGGAGCAGATCGGCGCCATGGCGGAGGCGTTGCAGGCGGAGGCCTCAGTGGGCACGGGCGCCGCCGACGGCGCGCTCCCGTTGGCGGGGATTGTGCTGGTGGGCAACACGGTCATGCACCACCTCTTCTGCGGGCATCCGGTCGAGCCTTTGTCGCAGTTTCCGTTTGAGACGCCGATGGGGGCGGGCTTCACGACTTCAGCAACGGACCTGGGCTGGCGTCTGAGTGGCAACCCGGAGGTCAGCTTTCTCCCGTGCCTGGGCGGCTTTGTCGGGAGCGATGTGTTGGCCGGTGTCTTGGCTGCAGGACTGACCGAGGGGGATGGGACCCAGAGCCTGATCGATCTTGGGACCAACGGCGAGATCGTGGTGGCGGCTGAGGGCCGGCTGCTCTGTGCGTCGACGGCCGCGGGGCCTGCGTTTGAGGGCGCCCGGATCGACCGCGGGATGCGTGCGGCGGCGGGCGCGATCGATCGTGTTCGGCTGGTCGACGGGCGGTTGGAGTGTCACGTGCTGGGCGGTGGCCGAGCGCTAGGCATCTGTGGGAGCGGACTGGTCGACGCGGTCGCCTGTGGGCTTGAGCAGGGCGCGATCCAGCGCTCCGGTAGGCTCTCCGGAGGCCTTGAGCGATTGGCACTCAGCGAGGAGTTGGCGCTCACCCAGCGTGATATCCGGGAGCTGCAATTGGCCAAGGCGGCCATTGCCGCCGGGATTACGCTGCTGCTCGAGCGTGCCGGGAAAGGGGCGCAGGAGCTGGATACGCTCTATCTGGCGGGTGCATTCGGCAATTACATCCACCTCGATTCCGCGCGTGCCATCGGGTTGATTCCGGCGCAGGTGTCGAAGGTCGTACCGATCGGCAACAGCGCGCTGCACGGGGCCAAGACCGCGCTCCTGGCACGGACGCACCCGGCGATCGCAGGGCGGATCGGTGACATTGTGGAGCGCTGCACGCATCTTTCATTGAGTGCGGACGCGGAGTTTATGGATCGGTTCGCGGGCGAGATGGGGTTCCCGGAGCCGCTTTCGGCGAATGATTGAGGGGTGGGGCTCGAGCAGCATGGAAACACCGAGAGATCGATTCATCGCGGCGCTGGAGCGCCGTCCGATCGTGGGCCGCGTGCCCCATTTTGAGCTGGTCTTCTTCCTGACGATGGAGGCCTTCGGCATCGTGCATCCGAGTCAGCGCCGCTATGACCAGTGGGACCAAATGGAGGAGGGTGAGCGGGAGTTGCATCGTTCGCAGATGGCGGACATGTATTTGCGGACCGCGGAGCGATTCGAGCACAGCGCGATCTTTCTGCATCCGAACCCGGGCGGGTTTGAAGAGACCGTGCGTCTGATCGACCTGATCCGGGAGCGCTCCGGCGACCGGTATTTCCTGATGATGCATGGGGATGCGACGTTTGAGATCCCGGACGGCAATCGGATGTACGAGTTCTCCTACCGACTAGCGGACGAGCCCGAGGCGGTGAAGGCCGAAGCCGCCGTGATGGTGGATCGGGCCTTGATCGCGGCGGAGCGCTACGCGGCGCATGGCGGCCTGGATGGGTACGCGCTCTGTGCCGACTACTGCCTCAATGCGGGACCGTTTTTGAGTCCGAAACTCTTCAGCGCGTTCGTGACCCCATACCTGACCCGGCTGATCCGCGGGTATCGTGAGCTCGGGTTTTACACGATCAAGCACACGGACGGGAACATCATGCCGATCCTCGATCAGCTGATTGAGGCCAACCCGCATGCGCTGCATTCACTCGACCCACAGGCGGGCGTGGACATCGCGGAGGTCAAGCGCCGGTACGGCGATCGGGTCTGCCTGATCGGCAACGTCAATTGCGGCCTGTTGGATACGGGGACCGAGGACGAGGTCGCGGCCTCGGTTCTGTATGCCCTGCATAGCGGCATGCCGGGTGGCGGGTATATCTTTTCCACGAGCAATTGTGTCTACACAGGGATGTCGCTGGCGCGCTACGAATTCATGCTGGATCTCTGGCGCCGGCATGGGAACTACACCGCGCCTGCTGGAGCCCGTCCGAAAAGGTAGTGGCTTTCCCATCCGGATGGGAATGGGGAGGACTCCCGCAGAGAACGCAGAGGGCGCAGTGGGGTATTGTAAGAGGGGGGATGCAGCAACATCCGAGCTGTTTTCTGCAACTGTCTTGGTCTTCAGAAAACGGTTTTCCCCAGAAGAGTAGGGATCAGGCCTTTGACCTTCATCCACTTTCATGGCCAAGTCGAAAACGCCACCGCGTCCCCTTCGGGAGGCTCTCCAAATCCGGATGGGGGGGCAGGTTGGGAGAGCGGCTACCTTTTCGGACGGCCTCACGCTAGGATTTTCGGACGGGCTCCTGCCGGCACGGCGGCTACATGAGTCGGTCCGCGACGTCCTCGTAATCGGCGTCCATGGCGAAGAGCCGCGCGGTATCCTTCTTGGCCGAGGAATTGTCGCCCAGTTCTTCATAAGCAAGGATCCGCTCGTACCTCAAGGCCTTGAGCAGTTCGGGGGAGCGGTCTTTGGTCTTGCGCAGTGCCGAAGTCAGGACGGTTTTGGCCTCATCGGCCAGTCCCAGTTTCCGCAGTGCGCGCGCCTGGTAGAGCATGAGGCAGGCCTCGGGCTCGGAGTCATTTTCCGTACCTTGTGTGAGGCGTACGACCTCCTTGATATGCTCCGGGTTCTCCTCTGCGCCGTCGAAAAGGAGTTCCGCGAGGGAGAGCCTGGTGACGGGATCCTCCGGATTCAGGTCCAGGAGTCCTTTGAGCACGGTACGCGCCTCGTCCAACTGGTCCAATTCCTGGTAGGCCTCGACGAGTCCGAGCATGGCCGCCCTGGGATTCGCGCCGGCGTGCACGGAAAACTCCTCGTTGATGGCGATGCTGATGTGGGGATCTGTGTCGTACTTATGAAAGAGGGTGCCGAGTTCGTTCCCGCCTTTGGCCGCGAATGTGAGCTGTTCGATCGCCTCCGGCAGTTTCTTTTGGCGCAGCAGGATGAACCCGGCCATCAGTGCGGGGTCCGGGTGCTTGGCGGCGTTGAGGAAGTGCTGGAGGGCGGTCAATTCGTCCCCGAGGTGCAGCGCCTTGAGACCGTCGACGAAATCCTCTTCGTGCTTGGGCGTCACGAGGCGTTTGAAGAAGCCCATGGTCAGGCGGTCCTGTTTGCGGACAGAGGGTGCGGAGCCGCGCTTCTTTTTCGAGCCTGGGCGCCAGATCTTTTTGGTGTAGTACGCGCCTGAGCCGGGGAGCCCGACCGATCCGCTTGCACCGCGTGGGCCGAGGTTCAATTTGGCCCCGCGTGGGCCGAGCGAGAGTGAGCCGCCGGATTTGCTGAGATTGAGGGTGACGCCTGGAAAGAGTCGGATTCGTTTTTGAAAGCGAAAGCCCATGGCTTGTCTCCTGCATGACAATGGAAGGATCAGGATTCGGTCGAATCATGGCGTAGCATTCGTGCTGATCATAGCGCGAGGTCGTCCGAAAAGGTAGCCGCTTTCAGAGCCTACCCGCCCCATCCGGAACCGGAGAATCTCGCGCAGAGGCGCAGAGGCGCAAAGGCGTTTGCGGCATGGCCGTGGGGTTTTTGAACAGGCACCAGCGCAGAATCGAATCGCGTTCCCGTCCAAAATTGGCGTGCAATTGCGGGGTGCGGTCGGTATTGGGAGAGCTCGGGATCAACCTGGAGACAGCCTGATGAAAACGATGACGCGACGTCCGCGGGGAATGAAATGGGGCCGGCTGGTCCTGCTCGGTATTGTACTGCTGGCGCTGGGGCCGAGACTGGCGGGGGCTGCTCTGGTCGAGTCCGATTTCGCTCGACCGCCCAGGGAAAACGGGGTGCGCTGCTGGTGGTGGTGGCTCAATGGGAATGTGACGGAAGCGGCGATCACGCGCGATCTGGAGGCGATGCAGGCCAAGGGTTTTAGTGGCGCGATGATCTTTGACGCGGGCGGCGCGGAGCAGCGGGGAAACCAGCAGGTTCCTGCTGGGCCGTTGTACGGGAGCCCGCGCTGGCAGGAGCTCTTCTTGCATGCACTTCGCGAAGGTGAGCGCCTCGGCCTGGAGCTGGGTCTCTCGATTCAGAGCGGTTGGAATCTGGGTGGCCCCAACGTGACGCCGGAGTTTGCGGCCAAGCAGCTGACCTGGAGCGAGCTCGAGATCGAGGGTCCGGGCGCGATTGACCTGGCATTGCCGCAGCCGTCCGCGCGCGAAGGCTTCTATAGGGACGTCTGTCTGCTGGCCTACCGCCGGGAACCCGGTGCCGCTGGTACGTCCTTTGCCTTGAGGACCAGCAGTGCGCAGTCCGACTACCCGCCTGCCAACGCGCTCCTGGACGACACGCGGTTTTGGGTCAGCGGCGGTGCGGAGCCCGGGCGCGGGCCGACGGCGGCGACGCCGGAGTGGCTCGAGTTGGAGTTCGCGGAGCCGGTTGCCGTCGGTGGATTGGTCGTGCGTGGGCGGACCGGGTACGGACCGAGGGCGTGTGTGCTGGCTGGGCTCGATAGCGGAGAGGAGAGCCCGAGGCTGGAGATCGCCGACGGTAGGGTGGGTCGGGTTCGGTTTGAGCCGATGGCCGGGAGGCGGTTTCGGCTGCTGGTTCCGGCTGCGTACGATCCGCGGTTTCCGGATGCACCGCGCAACGTGCAGATCGAGTATTGGGCACTGCTCGACCAAGCGGGTGTACCGATCCAGCTGCCGGGGGTGCGCCGTCCGATTCGGGATTTGGTGTTGAAGTCGGGCATACGCGAGTTGGGCGGTTCCGCACCGGACTGCAGGTTCCTGTTGGAGGACGTCCCTGCAACGCCTGGGGAAGCGGATGCGGCTGCGGAGGATGTCCTGGATCTGACGGCATTCGTGACCGCGGACGGACGGCTGGTCTGGTCGGCGCCGGCGGGCAACTGGACGCTCTTGCGGTTTGGCTACACCTTGACGGACGCGCATGTCTCGACTTCGAGCGGCGATTGGCAGGGGCGGGTGATCGACTATCTGAGCAGGGATGCGTTTGAGCGCTATTGGGACGAGGTCGTCTCGCCGCTGCTCACGGTGGCGGGGCCTTGGGTGGGGACGACGCTGAAGCAGCTCGAGACCGACAGTTGGGAATGCGGCGGGATGAATTGGAGTCCCGGCTTTCGGTCCGAGTTCCTGGCGCGCCGCGGGTATGACCCGCTGCCGTATTTACCGGTCCTTGCCGGAAAGCTGATTGATGACCGCGAGCGCAGCAACGCGTTTCTGGCGGACCTGCGCAAGACGTTAGGCGACTGTGTCGCGGACAACCACTATCGGGTTTTTGCGGAGCATGCGCATCGACACGGGCTCGAGATCCAGCCGGAGAGCGGTGGCCCGCATGCGGGGCCGATGGATGCGATCAAGAACTATGGTCACAATGACATCGTGATGAGCGAGTTCTGGGTGCCGTCGCCGCACCGGCCGACACCGGAGGCGCGGTTTTTTGTGAAACAGGCGGCCTCCGCGGCGCACATCTACGGGAAGCGGCTCATCGCCGCGGAGGCGTTCACGTCGATCGGTCCGCACTGGGAGGATGTCCTCTGGCGCGCGCAGAAGCCGAGTCTGGACCACGAGCTGTGTGCCGGGCTGAACATGGTCTTCTTCCACACGTTCACCTGTTCACCGGCGGAGATGGGGGTGCCCGGCCAGGAATACTTCGCGGGCACGCACGTCAACCCGCAGGTCACGTGGTGGGACTATTCCGATGGGTTCATCGACTATATCAATCGGTGTCAGTACTTGACGCAGCAGGGGCGGTATGTGGCGGATGTGCTCTACTACTACGGCGACCACGTGCCGGTACTGGCGCGGCTGAAGGAGGATGACCCGGCCGGTTGCCTGCCTGGGTTCGAGTATGACGTGACCAACGAGGACGTGCTGTTGCGGCTCGAACTGGATGACGATGGCCGGATCCGGGTGCCGGGCGGGGTGCGGTATCGGGTGCTGGTGCTGCCGGATCACGCGGTGCTCTCACTGGCGGCGCTGGAGAAGGTGGGTTCGATCGTGGCCGCGGGCGGTGCCGTGCTCGGTCCCAAGCCGCGTCGGCTGGTGAGCCTGACCGGTGGTGCGGCCGCGCAGGCGCGTTTCCACGCATTGTCGGAGGAGCTATGGGGCACCGGCAATGAACCGGCGGGCCGGCGCTGGTATGGCCGCGGGCGTTTGGCGTGGGGGATGACCGCTCGCGAGTTCTTGCTCGCGGATGGGCTGGCGCCTGATTTCGAGGTGATGGGCGCAACGGAGGCGGGCCGGTTCGACTTCATCCACTATCGGGTTGGTGAGGCGGACCTCTATTTCGTGAGCAACCAGACCGAGTCGGAGGAAGAAGTGACATGCCGGTTCCGCGTATCCGGCAAGCGCCCGGAGCTATGGGATCCGTTGACCGGGCGGGTGCGGGGGTTGGAAGCATATGCGTCGGAAGGGGGGCGGTGTTCGATCCCGATGCGGTTCCCGCCGAACGGCGCGTATTTTGTGAGCTTCGAGGTGCCGAGTGACGTGGATCCCGCCATACCGCTGGATCCGGCGCGGAATTTTCCGGCAGCCGAACCGGTACTGACCGTCGAGGGGCCTTGGGTGGTCGAATTCGACCCGGCTTGGGGCGGACCGGAGGAGGCTGTATTTGAGCAGCTGATCGACTGGCGTGCGCATCCGGAGGCGGAGGTTCGGGACTATTCAGGGCGGGCGCGGTATCGGACGGAATTCGATTGGTCCGGTTCGGCAGCGGGCGGGCGGTTCCTCCTCGACCTGGGCGGGGTGGAGGATACGGGGATTGCGGCGGTTACCTTGAACGGTCATGAGCTGGGGATTGTATGGACCAAGCCGTTCGCGCTGGAGCTGGGCGATCGCCTGCGGCCGGGGCGCAACGAGCTGGAGATCGTGGTGGTCAATTCCTGGCGCAACCGGCTTGTAGCGGATCGTGAACTGCCTGTGGGTGCGCGGCTCACGCGGACGAACATTGCGCTCCAGCCGGGTTGGGAGCGGGTATCATCGGGGCTGTTGGGGCCGGTCGTTTTGAAGCGCGTTGTGGGTGTGCGGGAGGCAACGCGGTGAAGGCACTCGATTCGGGTAGAGCTCGTCCGAGAGCGTGTTGGGCCAAAGCCGGCGACCGGATGGGGGGGACTCGCGCGGAGGCGCGGAGGCGCAGAGGTGGGAGAAGGGGGGATAGGGTGGGCGAGGAATCCAGGAACGTCGGGGCTGTATTTGGCAACTGCCTTGGTCAGCAGGCAAGGGAAAACCCAGGGATCTCCCCAAAAAGAGTGGATCAGCGCATTGGCCTGTCCCACCCCCATAACCAGGTCGAAAACGCCTTGGCGCCTCTGCGCCTCTGCGCGAGTTTCTCGGGGGCCGGAGGGGCTGCTTTCATCTTTTCGGAGGAGCACGAGGGATCGGTTTGAGCGAGCCGGAAGTGAGTTGGTTGTGCGCCGGAACGGCGATCACGCATCTGAGCGAGTCGATCAGGAGGTAAGTCGATATGCGGAAGTGGAAAGTGAATTCGTTGCTGTTCCTGGCGGTTGTTTGTCTGAGCTGGGGCATGTCGGGGGCGGCCGTTGCGGGCCGGGAGGTCTATCGGATTGATCTGTCGGGGTTGAGCGCGCTGGACCTGAATGTCGAGGCGAACGCGCGGCAGGCTTGGGACACCGCGCACCTGGTGGTTTCGATCCAGGGGATCGTGAACCGGGATGCGCCGCGGCTGTTGATCCGGGCGATGCCGCGGCCGGACGATTTTTGGTTCGAGCAGTTCGTTGCGCCCGGGGCGTGGCTGGATGGTGCGACTGTGAGATCGGTCGAGGAACCGTTGCAGTTGCTCGAGATCTTCGGTGACCTCTTCAACGGGGTGGTCATTTACTCGGAGGAGCCGGCTGCGGCCTCGAATCTGGCGAGCACGATCGCCGGGGTGGAGGACCGTCTCTGTCTGCGGTGGGATCCTGCGCCGGAATCGGTCTGCCAGCGGGTGCTTGGCTCAGGTCTATCGTTTGTCGGTGACGTATTGGATTTGCGACCGGTCTTGGCGGGCGTGGGTGAGGGGCTGGTACCGGGGACGCATCTGCCGAGCAGCGGGAGCGCGAAGTGCGACGCCTATCAGTGGTTGAAGGCGCACTATCTGGACACCGGCCGATGCAGCGAGGAGTACATGGCCAATTACATCGATGCCTATTGGCTCAGGCATCCGGGGATCAGTGCATTCAGCAACGCGACGCTTTTCAACCACGACTTTTTCATTGCCCAGCGGGCCTTCTTTTTCGACCTGCATGTCTGGGGTGACGAGCCGCCGGTGGACGATCCGGGGCAGGCGCTCGGGACGGATGTGCAGACGCTGCATGGGATCATGCGATCGATGTACGAGCAGGCGAAGGGTGAGATCATCCACATCGGCGGGTTCACTCCGTGGGCATGGAAATACACCGACCATGGGATCGCCGGTGGCGGGCATGGCCCGGTCGATACCGAGTGGCAGTATGCGAAGATCATCTCGACGTACAACGGGATCATGGACGCGGACGCGCTCGGGTTCTCCGGCATGTCGAACGCCTCGTTCTATCAGCATTTCCCGCTGAAGCCGCACTACCCACAGAACCCGCGGCCGACGCAGGCGGATTGGATGGCAGACGGGCTGATGGATGCTGAGGGGCGTGTTGCGGAGCAGATCTTTGTCTGTTTCTACATGGGCGACTACGACTCTGCCGCATGGCTGAACCATCATGCGCCGATTTTGTGGGGCGATCCTGCGCACGGCGAGACGCTTTGCACGTGGGCGTTCAATCCGAACCTGGACAAGCGAGCGCCGCACGTGCTCGACTATGTGCGGACGAACCAGAGTGCGAACGACTGGTTCATGTTCGGCGATTCCGGGGCGGGGTATCTGAACCCGGGCGGCCTGATCGCGCCGAGGGAGTCGGGTCTGCCGGACGGACTGGATGCGTGGGTGCGGCACAACCGCGCGTATGCTGAGCTGTACGATCTTTCGATCACTGGTTTCATCATCGACGGGCATTCCGACGGGATGGGCGAGGCGGGGATGGACGCCTACCTGGAGATCTCGCCGGATGGGATTGTCGGGCAGAAGCTCCCGCCGCAGGGCGTGTACAAGGAGCGCATGCCGTTCCTGCGCATGAAGCTGGACCTCTATGGCACCCCGGAGGAAGCGGGCGCCCGCGTCGCCGGCCTGGGCGGGGTGAATGTCCCTAAATTCCTTTTTGTCCGCACGATTTTGCAGACGCCGTCGTGGCATGGGGAGGTCATGCGGATCGCGAAGGAGCAGAACCCGAAGATCGAGTTCGTGGATCCCTACACATTTATGGGACTGCTGCACGCGCACTACGAGCACCTGCGTGCGGCGCCGCTGGCGGACGGCGGTCGGGAAATGATTCATTACCGTGCGGACGGCGCGGGCGCCGGTATCGGGCTGGTTGCGGTGCAGGACGGGCCGTTCGCCCTGGTGGAGCATGAGGGCGCGCCCGCGCTGCGGCAGGACCCGGGCGCGGGCGGGATGTTCGTCTATTGCGAGCTCGACGACGCCTTTGTGCAGCCGTACCAGCTGGGACTGCTGGAGCAGGCGATCGTCACGCTGGAGGTCTGGGCGCAGGAGGGGGAGTCCGTGGGTGCACGGATCCAGTATGACAGCCATTTGGAATCGGCGTATGAGGCGACGCCGGACCATTGGACGGAGCCGGGAGAGGCCGGCTGGAAACAGCTTCGGATTGTATTGGACCGGCCGTTCTTCGGTCACAGCCAGAATGGTGGGGCCGACTTCAGGGTCGTGAATCTGAACCGCGCGCTGTTGGTGCGTGAGGTGCGTGTGGAACGTCCGCAGTAGGCCCATTGCGGCGGTACGAACCCGGCGTCAACGGGTCCGCACTGCCGCAAAAACGGCCTTGCATCGGGTCAGCAACGCCTTCAATTGCTCCAGCGGCAGGACGGTCGCGGGGTCGGACTTGGCCTGCGCGGGGTTGTCGTGGATTTCGAGGAAGATAGCGTCGGCGCCGGCGGCGATAGCGGCGAGGGCGAGCGGCTCGATGAATTCGCGTGCACCGCCGGAGCGGTCGCCGGCACTGCCTGGCAGCTGACAGCTGTGGGTGGCGTCGTAGACGACGGGTGCGAAGCGGCGCATCCGCGGCATGGCGGTCATGTCATTGACCAGGCGATTGTAGCCGAAGAAGGTGCCGCGTTCGGTCAGCAGGCAGTTGGTATTCCCGGTTTCGGCGACCTTCTGGACGGCGAGCCTGCACTCCTCGGGCGAGAGGAACTGGCCTTTTTTGATGTTCACGTTCTTACCCGTGCGGCCGGCTGCGACGAGCAGATCGGTCTGGCGTGAGAGGAAGGCCGGGATCTGGATGGAATCGAGGACGCGTCCTGCGGGTTCGGCCTGTGCGGGCTCGTGGATATCGCTCAGGACCGGCACACCGAGCTCGGCCTTGACCTGCTGGAGGATGGCGAGGCCTTCTTCGAGGCCGGGGCCGCGATAGCTGTGGACGCTGGAGCGATTGGCCTTATCGAAGCTGGCCTTGAAGATATAGGGTATGCCGACCTTCTGGCTGATCTCCAGGATCGCCCGGCCGAGGGCGAGGCAATGTTCCAGCGATTCAATGACGCATGGGCCGCCGATGAGTGCCAGGGGCTGCTGGTTACCGATGTGGACGTTCCCGATCTGCGCGGTTTCGATGGGGTTCATGATGGTCCTGTCTGAGGAGGTTGGGATGGGACTGTCTATTCTGCTTGGTCGTACGCTGCGTCGAACCCGGCGGTGAGCAGGTCTTGGATATCGAGCACGCCGAGAAGCGTGCCCTTGGCGGGGTCGGTCACCGGCAGCTCATCGATTTTATGGCGACGCATCAGCTCGCAAGCGTCGATCGCGAACTGGTCAGGGTGGGTGGCCTTGGGATGTGGGGTCATCACATCGCGCATCATGCATTGGGTGGCATTGAGCGCGCCGGCGGAGCAGACCAATCGGCGCAGGTCGCCATCGGTGAAGAACCCGACCAGTGCGTTCGCGGCGTCCACGACGGAGATCGCGCCGGCGCGTCCGGGTGTCTGTGTGATCATGGAAAGCGCCTCGGCGACGGTGGCCTCGACGGAGACGGCGGGGCAGTGTCGACCGGTGCGCATGACCTGGCTGACCCGCATCAGCTTTCTGCCGAGGCTGCCGGCCGGGTGGAGCAGGGCGTAGTTCTCCTCGCGGAAGTTACGTTCCTGGATCAGGGTCAGGGCGAGCGCGTCGCCCATGGCGAGCATAGCGGCGGTTGAGCTGCTCGGGGCGAGACCCATCGGGCATGCCTCGCGGATCGGGCCGAGATCGAGTATGAGATCGCTCATCAGGCCGCAGGGCGAGCCGGCGTCGCCGGTGATCAGGATGATGGGGCAGCCGAGGGTGTGCAAGACGGGCAGGATCCGCTGCAGCTCTTCGGAGCGCCCGCTGTTGGAGAGGGCGAGGACGACATCGCCTCTGGCGGCCATGCCCAGGTCGCCGTGGACGGCCTCCGCCGGGTGGAGAAAGAATGCGGGGGTGCCGGTACTGGCAAGGCTGGCGGCGATCTTCTTGCCGATGATGCCGGCCTTGCCCATGCCGGTGACAACGACACGGCCGGTGGTGGCCAGGATGCGGCCGATCGCCTCGGCGAAGCGCTCGTCCAGGCGGTCGGCGAGATGTGCGAGGGCTTCGGCCTCCTGGAGGATGATGCTGCGGCCGCGCTGCAATCGCAGCGCGGACCCCTCAGTGGGAGTGGTTTGAGAATCGGGAGGAATGGGCTTGCTCATCGGGTGCCTGAAAAGGTGTCCGAGAATCCGGGGGCTGCCCGGAAACGGAGGAAACGCGCTGGCGGCGGCCGGGTGCCGGGGCCGCTGGTACTCTGGCTGATGCGCTTGGCCGGCGCAAGGATGGAAGGGGGGGAGTGGTCGGCTCAGAAATGCCAGCCGGCACCGATCATGCCGACCTGTTCACCGCCGAGGCGGGAGGGAATGCCCCAGTCCTCAAACCGGACGAACGCGCGGTGCCTGCTGCCGCGGAGTCCGGATTCGACGGACCACTCGGGCGTTTCGCTGCCCGAGCCGGCGGCGCCTTCCAGGTAGAGCAGGTATGCGCCGAGGCCGACCAGGTCCGAGCGCAGGGCGACCAGGCCGGAGAAGGGTTCGGATTCGTCCACCTGTTCGAAGTCCCAGCCACCGGAGATCTGCCATGCCAAGTGACCGATCCAGCCCCGCTTCCGGAGCAGTTCCGCGTGCGGGACCGGATCGCTGTAATCCGCGGTCTCGAGCCGGAGCCGCGGGAAGACATTGATATCGGTGCTCTGGATCCGATCGGTGTTCGGATCGAGTGGTGCGCCGGGGGCGAGGATCTGCTGTTTCGGCACGTCGAGCGCGTGATCGCTGCGGTGGGTGAAATCGAGTCCGGCGATCACGGGTAACCCGGTGGGCGCCCAAGGCAGCGGGGTTTCGAGTCCGACCATCACCCAATAGGCTGAGTTTTGTGGATCCTCGTCTGCGAACCCGAGTTTTCTGCGGTGTGAGTAGTCGATGACGAAGCTCCAGGGGCGGGTAAAGGCCTCGAACGTGAAGGCATCGCCGTAGAGATCGAACTGTGAGAGCCAGAAATCGGAGGAGAAGCCGAGGTCATATCGGCCGCCGATGCTGGGCGCGCCTTGGAGCTTGCCGACCTGGGTGGGGGTGTCCAGGCTGTCGCCCCATGCGGGACTGGAGACGGCGATTCCGAGGAGGGTGGCGTCTTCGTCCTGGGTGGCGGCGAAGGGGTGGTTCTGGTTGGTCCAGTAGTGGGCGAAGAGGCTGAGGTCATTGCCCTGGCGGGTGGGAAAGACCAGTTCGGGGCCGGCGCGCAGGGTAAACGGATCGGAGGGTGCGCCGGCGATGCCTTCTGCATCGACTGCGAGTCGGAGCGCGGCTTGGTCGACGTTCCAGAATACGGGCCAGACCTTACTCAACGGGCGTTCGACCTGGAAGCGGGTCTGCCAGACCAGGTCGCCGTCGGCGAGGCCGTCGCCGTCGACGACAGGGCTGAGATCGGCCTCCGCGCGCAGGGCATAGGCGCCGAGGCGGTCCTCATATCGAATCGCGGGACCGACGGCGACCAATGACGAGCCGCCTGGGCGGTCGATGGCGTAGGTTTCGGTATTGCGCAGGGCGAGGCCTACCGCCCAGCGCTGGGAG
>CALLYA010000024.1 GCA_937875495.1 uncultured Verrucomicrobiota bacterium | reverse complement strand
GCTGCGGACCTCCGACCCTCGCGCGGGGCCTCGGGCCCACGCGCCGCGGCACGCGAAGTCGTGCCGCGCATTATTAAAGATATTCCGCTCTGTTTTTATATATTAATTTTTTCTTGTCACTCATTTGTTTTCCAGGGTATTGTCCCGCATCGAACCAAGGATCAGGGCTGTTGCGTATGAAGGAAACCGCTCCATCACTGTTTAAGCGTTCCAAGGCCGGGGATGAGCGTGCCTTTCGTAATATTTACGATAACCACAAGGCTGCGATATATCGCTACGCACTCACCATCACTCGGGATGTACAGCAGGCTGAGGATGTGACGCAGGAGGCCTTCCTAAAACTGTACAAAGCCCAACACCGCTATCGCGACGACAGCAATCTTGGTGCGCTGCTGTTCAAGATCACGCGCAATACCGCCCTCAGTCATGTCGCCAAGGCCAGGCGGTTCCCAAGGACCCTCCAGACCTGGGGGGATGACGGACAAGAGAACGGCCAAGACCCGCTCAGTCAATTGCCGGACGACCGCGCCCTGCCGGACGCGTGCTCGATGCATCAAGAGCTGCGCCAGCATGTGATGCAGGCGATTGATTCGATGCCGGCCCGCCTGCGGGAGGTTTATCTCCTGCACGAGTTCGAGGGGCTCTCCTACCAAGACATCTCCGCGAGGCTCGAACTCTCCTATCACGCCGTGCAGAAGCGCTTCACCAGGGCATTGGAATACCTGCAGGTGACCGTCGAGATCTTCAATAATCAGCATCTGTGACCTGCGCCGAGGACGTACCATCCGCGTTGGGCCCAGTATCGTACCCGTCCGTACACAGCGAAGCGGTACACGTTCACGTACACGAGGATGCGGCGGGGATGGGGACGAGTACGAGTACGAGTAGGAGTAGGAGTACGACGAAGGCCATTTGTCGCTGGGCACAGAATCGTACGCGTACACAGCGAAGCGGTACACGTTCACGTACACGAGGATGCGGCGTGTACGGGTACGTGTACGTGTACGTGTACGTGTACGGGTACGTGTACGTGTACGGGTAGGTACGAATACGGGGACGAGGAAGACGAAGGGGCCGACAAGATCGTTCAGGTGGCCGCGCTGGCTCACGCCTGACCCTTGTCGTTCGCCTGAACGTTTGTAATTCCGGCCGCATTCCGCGATTTTCCAGCACTGAGTTTTTTTTGTTGAATCGAGTCTGGAAGGAGCCGGTCATGAGCGCTGCCACCAAAAAAGAGGCGTGGAATAACCTGAAGAGCCACTTCGAATCGGTCGCGAACCTGAGCATGCGCGAGTTGTTCGCCCAGAATCCACAGCGGTTCTCAGAGTTCAGTCTGCGCTTTGGCGACGATTTCCTGCTGGATTACTCCAAGAACCGGGTGACGAAGGAGACCATGGAGCTGCTGCTCGACCTGGCCCGCACCTCCGGGGTCTGCCAATGGCGCGACAGCATGTTCCGCGGTGAACTGATCAACAACACCGAGAAGCGGGCAGTCCTGCATACCGCCCTGCGCAACCCCGGCACGCGTGAGATCCACGTCAATGGCAAGGGTGAGGACGTCATGAAGGAGATCAAGAACGTCCTCAAGCGCATGGAGAAGTTCACCAATCAGGTGCGTGGCGGCGAATGGAAAGGCTTTACCGGCAAGGCGATCACCGATGTCGTCAATATCGGGATCGGCGGTTCCGATCTCGGTCCGGTCATGGTCACGGAGGCACTCAAACCGTACGCGACGAACGGGCCGAAGGTACACTTCGTCTCCAACATCGACGGGACCCACCTGTGGGAGACGATCCAAAAACTCAACGCCGAAACGACCCTCTTTCTCGTCGCCTCGAAGACCTTCACCACCCAGGAGACCATGGTCAACGCCCGCAACGCGAAGGCCTGGCTGCTCGAGCAACTCGGCGGGGACGAGTCCGCCATCGCCCGCCATTTCGTGGCGCTCTCGACCGCGACCGATGAGGTCAAGCGCTTCGGAATCGATCCAGCCAATATGTTCGGCTTCTGGGACTTCGTCGGCGGCCGGTACTCGTTGTGGTCCGCCATCGGCACATCGATCGCCCTGGCCGTCGGGTTCGACCGGTTTAAGGAACTGCTCGCCGGCGCCTACGAGATGGATGAGCATTTCTGCACGGCCCCGTTGGACCAGAACATCCCGGTCATCCTCGCCCTCCTCGGCATCTGGTACGCCGATTTCTTCAAGTCCGAATGCATCGCCATCCTCCCCTACGACCAGTACCTGCATCGCCTCCCAGCCTATCTTCAACAGGCGGATATGGAGAGCAACGGTAAGGGCGTGACTAAAAAGGGCACCCAGATCCTCGGCAATCCCGAGCTCAATTACCAGACCGGTCCCGTACTCTTCGGCGAACCCGGAACCAACGGGCAGCACTCGTTCTATCAGCTGATTCATCAGGGCACGAAACTGATCCCGTGCGATTTCCTCGCCTCGGCACAATCGCATAACCCGATCCCTCAGAAGATCAAAGGCGTCGAGGGCTGCGCGCCGACCGACCAACACCCAATCCTGCTCTCCAACTTCTTCGCGCAGACAGAGGCGTTGATGAAGGGCAAGACCGCCGAGGAGGCGCGCCAGGAAATGTTGGCTGAGGGCAAGCTCACCGGGGAGCGGATCGAGGAGCTGGTCCCCCACCGCACGTTCGAAGGCAATCGTCCGTCCAACTCGTTCCTGTACAAAAAGCTCGACCCGCGGACCCTTGGCCGCCTGATCGCGATGTACGAACATAAAATCTTCGTGCAGGGCGTGATTTGGAACATCAACAGCTTCGACCAATTCGGTGTTGAACTCGGCAAGCAATTGGCCAAGAGCATCCTGCCTGAGCTGCTGAACGCGAACTCGATCGATACACACGATGCCTCGACCAACGGCCTGATCAACGAGTATAAGAAGTTGCGCTGACCGCCCCCCTCAAAAAGGGTTGGGATCAGGGCCATGCCTCTCAACACCTCCCATGGCCAAGTCGAAAGCGCCACCGCGTCCTCTACGCCCGCTGCGGGAGGCTCTCCGGTGGATATGGGGAGGTCAGGGCAGGTCAGATCAAGGGGACGCGCACGCGCAGTCGTTCGCGTCTGACCTGTGCCTTGATCGAAAGGTCCAGCAGCGAGTAGCTTCCATCGCCAGGGGAGATCGTCATCATGCCACGCATTGCATTCATCGGAGCCGGCAGCACGGTATTCGCCAAGAATTTACTCGGGGACATCCTCAGCTTTGAAGAGCTCGCTGAATCGACGATCGCCCTGTTCGATATCGCAGAGGACCGCCTGGCCACGACCGAGATCGTTGCGCATAAAGCCGCCGAATCGGTCCACGCAAACCCGCGCATCACCGCGACGACCGATCGCCGCGAGGCGCTGGACGGCGCCGATTACGCCATCTGCATGGTCCAGGTGGGCGGCTACCAGCCCTGCACCGTGACCGATTTCGAGATACCCAAGCGCTACGGCCTGCGCCAGACCATCGGCGATACGCTCGGGATCGGCGGGATCATGCGCGGACTTCGCACCGTGCCGGTCCTGCTCGACATCTGCCGGGACATGGAAGCGGTCTGTCCCGAGGCGACCTTCCTCAACTACGCCAACCCCATGGCCATCAACTGCGCCGCGCTGGCGCGTCTGACCCCGATCCGCACCGTCGGCCTCTGCCACAGTGTTCAAGGTACCGCCGAAGAATTGGCCCGCGATATCAGGGTTCCGGTCGACGAGATCGATTACCTCTGCGCCGGGATCAACCACATGGCCTTCTACCTGAAATTCGCCCACAAGAACGGCGAGGACCTCTATCCTCGAATCCGGCAGGTCATCGAAGAGGGGCGTGTGCCGGAAAAGAACCGGGTGCGCTACAAGATGCTCGAACACCTCGGCTATTTCGTCACCGAGAGCAGCGAGCACTTCGCCGAGTACGTCCCCTGGTTCATCAAACGCGACCGGCCTGATCTCATCGCGCAATACAACATCCCCCTGGATGAATACCTCGCCCGCTGCGAGGACCAGCTGGCCAAGTGGGACGATTTGCGTCAGCGGCTGGAGGACCGGCAAGAGCCGCTCGGGGTGCTGCGCAGTTCGGAGTACTGTTCCTTCATCATCCACAGCATGGAGACCGGCGAACCGAGCGTGGTCTACGGCAATGTCCCCAATCGCGGCTTGATCTCCAACCTGCCGGAGACCGCGTGCGTCGAGGTCCCGTGTCTCGTCGACGGCAACGGCGTTCAACCGACCCAAATCGGGAAACTGCCCCCACAGCTTGCGGCCATGATGCAGACCAACATCAATGTCCAGGAGTTGACCGTCGAGGCCATCCGCACCGGCCGGCGCGAACATATTTGCCATGCAGCCATGCTTGATCCGCATACCGCTGCCGAGCTCGACCTGGACCAGATCTGCACCTTGGTCGACGAGCTCCTCGCCGCTCACAAGGGTTGGATTCCTCCCTACTCCCTCTGATACCGGTGCGTCATCAGCTCCGGTTGATACGGCGCCCGCCGCCCCTCACAGACCTCGCGCGGACAGAGCTGACAACTCTCAAACCCGGTCTCAGTCGTAAACCGGAGGCCCGAAATCGATTTCGTCGGCCGCATTAACAGACTGTCGAGCAGCTCCAGCCCGATCTCGGCCTCGACATCGCCCAAGAGCCCAAAAAGCGGGACCTGCTGCGTGATCGGCCAGTCCTCCAGCGAGCCGGGCGACATGACCGAGGTCTTCCCCGGCTTGAAGGTCTCTTCGATGTGCCGGTTCATCGCACTAAAGACCTGGCGCAGGAATGCTTCCTTGATCGCATCAGCCCAAAAGCTCTCGAGCAGGTCGGTGACACCGCGGAACAGCCGGTCGAGCTCAACACCACAGGTCGCGGCGAAGGCGAATACTCTGTTGGCCTGCTCCAGGTTCACGCTCAGCACCCGGCTGTTGAACCGTAGCCCATCGATTTCCACCCAGCCCTCGCCCCGCGCATCGATGTAAGCAATGCGGTAATACGCCTTCGGACACGCCTCGACTTCGGCATCATTGACCATCCGCATCAGCCCCCGGCCGTCCGCTGAGTCGAGGTCGACATGCAGACGCTTGGCTAGCTTGAGACGATCAATGCTGCAGGGGATCTCTTTTAAGACATACGCTTGCTCGGCCATACAACAATTCCTCCACCAACCCGGTCGTACTATCCAGCAAATACCGGAGGTGAAGCCTTCGGTCAAGTGGATCCAGCCACAGACCAGGCAGACCCGGCTCATTGTAACCGCGATAGACTCGGGAACGGAGGAACGAAGCTTCGGCTGGAAGGGGTGTGAACAATCGGGCCGCTGGGCGGTTAGGGATTTGTGGACGGTTTAGGAACTGCGATTCCATGCCGAAGCATAAGTTCCATCGATTCCGATTCCGATACCGATACCGACCCCGATTCTCCTCCTCTGCGCCTCTGCGCGAGTCCTCCCCATCCGGAGCCGGAGGTCCCGCTAA
>CALLYA010000023.1 GCA_937875495.1 uncultured Verrucomicrobiota bacterium | reverse complement strand
GGGGGCCAACGCCCCGGGGCCGCGGCACGCGAACGCGTGCCGCGTATGCGGAAGTCAGACCAGACGCCAGCCATCCCTGTACTCACGCCGCAGGAAACGCTCCGCATCCGGCGCGTTCGGGATGCGCATGTTCTTGGAGTCCCACTCCAGCTTCTTCCCCGCGCGGTAGGCGACGTTGCCGAGGTGATTCGCCTCGGTCAGCGGACCCGAGTACCCGAAGTGACAGGTCGTCGGGGCACCGGTCTTGCACGCGTGGATCCATTCCTCATGATGCCCGATCGACTCCGGAATCGTTTGCGGCGGCCGCTCGAACCCCTCGAACTTGGATTCCGGCAACAGAATATGCCGGTTGTAATCGGACAGGATCATGCCGTCCGCGCCGATGAACAACACCCCACTATCCCACTGCGGAATCCCGCTCTCGCGCCAAATAGCGGGCTTCTCCACGCCCTGGTACCAGGTGACGTTGACCCCCGGGCGATCTCCGCGCGGACCGTAGGTGTACCGCGCCCACATCGATGCCGGTGCAATCTCCGGATGCGCCGGCGGTCCGCCCGCCTCGATCGTACGCGGGGCATCCAGGTCAAGCGCCCAAAACGGCAGATCGATCCAGTGACTGCCCAGGTCCGACATCGTGCCATTGGCGAAGTCCCACCAGCGATACCACTTCGGCCCCGGGAAATAGACCTCGTGAAACGGCCGATACGGAGCCGGCCCGATCCAGAGGTCCCAATCCAATCCCTCCGGAACCGGTGAAGAGCCCTGCGGGCGCTCCTGTGCATTGACGATGTCGCCATGCTTCTGGGCATCCTCCGGCGATTGCCAGCCCCAGGCGCGACCAACCCAGACATGCACATCGCTGATGGCACCGATCGCACCCGCCTGCACAAGCTCCACCACCCGCCGGTAATTCCCCTGGGCATGGATCTGAGTGCCCATCTGGGTCGCCACCCCCGCCGCCAACGCGGCCTCGGTCACAACCCGTGCCTCGTACACATCCCGGGTCAGTGGCTTCTCCGAATAGACATGCTTCTTCATCTGCAGCGCAGGCAGGATCGCAAAGGCATGCGTGTGCTCCGTGGTGCTCACCACGACCGCGTCAATGTCGTCCGCCTCCTCATACAGCTTCCGGAAATCCTTGTAGGTCCGCGCCCCCGGAAAATGCTGTGCCGCCTGCGCCAACGCGTTCCCGTTGACATCACAGAGTGCGACAACATTCTCGCCGGCCATCTTCGAAGTGTTGTGGCCACCACGCCCACCCACCCCGATCGCAGCAACGTTCAACTTCTCATTCGCACCACGGCAATCCATCACCGCCGGGAAAAAGATCGCCGCCCCGCCCGCAAGCGCAGATGCCCGCAAAAAACCACGCCGTGTCCAGGCTGCTCCGCTGATGCCAACAGCATTCTCTTGAGATCGATTCATGATTCCAAACTCCAGTCTCCGCACCAGTTCATCCAACCACCATCATCCCCGCCGATATCAGGTTCGAGCTGCCTCGCCCCGCCGAAACCACAACGGTTTCGGCGGGGCGTGGGAATGCCCTACCCGGCCGATCCAACGACCGCGATGATCTCGAAAAACCGGTTTACAGCCGGTCCAGCGTCGGGACCTCGTACCCCGGCCGGTTCGGATCCTTCACCAGTACGTTCGCCTCGGCTGCGTGCTCGCCCACAAACCGCTCGGTCTTCGCGTCAAAGCTCAGCCACGGACCCACCACGTACTCGGCCTCGTCCTCCGGTACGCCCACGCCCTCGCTCATCACGGCATGCAGCTTCATAAAATGCTCGTAGGCATCCTTGTTGTCGCCGAAACGCCCTGCCTTCGCGTTGAACGGAACCTTCACGCCCAGGCGGTAGGAGTTGTTGATCACATGCCCGAGCGTGCAGCTGTGATGCGCTTCATACGCGGTGCCGTTGGCCATCGCGGGATCACCGGCCCGACAGGCCGCGATGAAGGCGCCGTAGTTGCCACCGGGAGTCACTTCCCCTGCCGGTACCTCCACCTTCTCGCCCTGGTCACTCCCCTTCGCGTAGTACTGCCCACGGACAATCTTACCGCCGTCCTCGAAGTAGTACTCGTTCTCCACCTGATGCTGATAGCCGTCGAAATTGACGTTGCGAACGTTGAAAAAGACATACTGCCCGTTCGGATACTCGGCGATCCCGAACATCGTGTTCGGCGTCTCGCCCTGGTCGTTCCACTGGAAACGCCCGCCGATCGCCATGGCGCGGACCGGATGGGTCACCGTCGGGTCCAACGCCCAGAACGCCATGTCCAGCTGATGCGTCCCCTGGTTGTTCAACTCGCCATTGCCGGTCTTCCAAAACCAATGCCAGTTGTAATGCACCAGGTTACCATGGAACTGATCCACCACCGCCGGCCCCCGCCACAAATCCCAATTCAGGTTCGCCGGCGGATCGGACGGCTCCTTGAATCCGATGCCGTTGCGCGGCTTGCAGGCGTATCCGTACGACACCTTGAGCCGACCGAATTTCCCCTCGTGGATCGCCTTGTGCAGACCTGCAATCCCCGCATTGCTGCGGCTCTGCGTCCCGTGCTGAATCACTACGTTGTACTTCTTCTGCGCCTCCAGCGCGATCCGGCCCTCGGCGATGTCATGGCTCATCGGCTTCTCGACATAGACATGCTTGCCGGCCTGCGCACCCCAAATCGTCATCAACGAATGCCAGTGATTCGGCGTAGCGACCGAAATCGCATCCAGCTCGGGGTCCTCAAGCGCACGCCGCACATCCGCCACACCCTTGGTTGTGTACTTCCCTTCCACCTTCTTCTCGAGTGCCTCCAGCCGATTCTTCAAGACCCGCTGGTCAGGATCGACCAGGTACGCGATTTCAACGTTGGGCTGACCCAAAAAACCGCTGATGTGATCACCGCCGCGGCCGTTCACACCCACGACGGCAACCCGCACCCGGTCGTTGGCGCCAAACACCCGCGGGGTGGAGGAGGTCCCACAAATCAAGAGGGTCGCGCCCGCCCCGAAGGACTGCTTCAAAAAATTCCGCCTGGAGAGTATGCTCATGTCGATGTCCTTCTTTCCGTTTGAGATCTGCGTTGCCAAATCGATCGAAGATCCCCATCCTACCCGGACGCCCCACAGCGAGTCCAGGGGATTTCATCCGCCCCTTTCCTCACAAGCCGACATCCGGACGGAAACGCGATTGAACCACAGGGAAAGACATGCACCGGTCCCGGATGGAGAGGTCTCGCGCAGAGGCGCTGAGGCGCAGAGGAGGGGAATAGGGAGGGTGGGCATGCAG
>CALLYA010000022.1 GCA_937875495.1 uncultured Verrucomicrobiota bacterium | reverse complement strand
GACAATGATCTGACGGATCGGCAACCATTGCCTGGAGGCGACGCATGATGGAACGTGCCTTTTCGGATACCCTCTAGCTCGCGCCTGACCCTTGTAGGTCTGCCGAAACGGTATATCAAAAAAATCTCCCCAAATGGTAGGGGGCAGACCATGGAACCTACCCACCCCCATGGCCAGGTCGAAAACGCCACCGCGTCCTCTGCGGGAGGCTCTCCGGATGGGAATGGGGGGGGCAGGTCCGGAAGGCGGCCACCTTTTCGCACGACCTCAAGCTAGGGAACTGAAGCCACTAGGCACATGCCGCATGGGACTCCTTCCCCATTGACGGCGGCCCAGCACCGGGCCCTATCCGACTCCTTGGGAGCCATCGCTGCCCACGCTTTCCCGATCGCACCGGTCATTCATGATTGACCATGCCGGGCGGCTTCGATAAGTTGCTTTAGATTTTCATCGATCACAAACCACCGGGTCCTGCCGGTGCGAAATTTCAATCACGTCTCCTCCATGGAGTATTCGGACATGAACGAAGAAGCTACTCCCAACGCCGGGGCCGAAGACCAGAAGCCCAAGCCCAAGATCAAACTCCCTTCCGCCCAGGAAAAGCCGCAGGAACGCCCGAAGCTGACCATCCGGAAGAGCTCCGTCGCCGCCGACGCCCCGGCTCCTTCCGATCCGCTGTTCGACGCGAAAAAGGAGACGGTGCGGATCGAACTGCCCTCGCGTCCCGCCTCCGCGGATACGGTCAAGCTCCCGACCTCGAAAGGGCCCAACCTCGCCGATCGCGAGGCTGCGGAAGCCAAGTCCTCCACCGTCAAGCTCTCCATCCCGACAGGAGCCGCGCCCAAGGCACCAACCGCCCAGGCGCCCAAATCGGAGACCGCTCGGATCTCCCTGCCGAAGCAGGATGCCGCAGGACCGGTCCGCGCACCCGCACGGCCATCCGGCCTGCGCCTGAAAAAGGAGGAGCCCGAGCCCGAGCCCGAGCCGGTTCCTGTCATGGAACCGGAGCCCGAGCCCGAGCCGGTCGCCGAAGTCGCACCCGAGCCGGAGCCTACACCCGAACCCGCGCCTGAGCCCAAGAAATCCAAGAAGAAGAAGAAAGCGAAGGCCGTTCGATTCGGTCAGGCGGAAGAGGAGTTCGACACGGTGGGCGCGATCGCAGCCGTTCTGGCCATGATCCTGAGCATTGGCACCGTCGTCCTTCTCTATCTCCAACTGAATGCATTCAACGCCCTCCTCTGAGCAGAGCCGGTCCGGACAGGGACTCATCCAGGCACGCCATCCGCCTTGCATCGATGGGTCCCTTCTCCTCTCCGGGATCTTGCAGCCCAAACTCGAACACGCCGCGGAGTAGACCAGTATGAAAATCGAGGATTACACCGTCACCGTTGCGTATAAAGTGTTTGAACTTCTGGAGAAAAAGCATTTCTTCAAGGTCCCTGAGGCCATTCAGGAACAGGTCGTCCAAGAGGTTCGCGCCGAGGTCGACCGCTTGATTCCCAAGGCCGGCAGCGGGAAGAAAAAGTGAGCATCCCAATTCCAATCACGCAGATCGGAGCAGACAACATATGGCCAGCGACAAAGTATTGACCCTCACCCAGGCTAATTTTCAACAGGAGGTCAAGGATTCAGACCTCCCGGTCCTCGTCGATTTCTGGGCATCCTGGTGCGGTCCCTGCCGGATGATTGCCCCGGTGATCGACGAGATCGCCGAGGAGCTGGATGGCAAGCTCAAGATCGGTAAGGTCGACGTCGACTCCAATCAGCAGCTCGCCTCTGAATTCAGCGTTCGCTCGATCCCCACCCTGCTCGTGTTCAAAAACGGCAATGTCGTTGAACAAATGGTCGGCGCCGTCACCAAAGGCCCCCTGCTGGCCAAGCTGCAAAACCACATTTAGCAGGGTGCCGATCGGATCCGAAAGCGAGGCCGCCCCGAAACATCGGGACGGCCTCTTGTCTTTCTGCTCAGCGCCTGTCCATACTCGTTTTCTTCAGGGGGAAACCGGCTGAATCCACCCTCCAGCCTCAGTCTGCGTCAGCCGAAGATTTGGAAACGACCAGCTGAAACTGCGTACCCCGGGAATGAGAATAGCCAAGCTCCAATTCACCACCCAGTTGACGGGCCAATTGCCGACTGATTGCCAAACCCAACCCTGAACCGCCGGTTTTGGTGCTGGAACCCGGCTCAAACAAATGTTCCAGTCGGGACGCAGGTATTCCAGGTCCAGAATCCGTAACCGTGAAGATCCCCCCCTTGGCCGAGTCCGCGATAAATCGGCATTGAACCGTCCCACCCCGAGGGGTCACTTCAATCGCGTTGCGTACTAAGTTCTCCAATATCAGGAGAATCAAGTTGCCATCCCGATTGCTGAAATCACACTCGCCTTCCGAATGCGCCAGCAGTTGAACACCAGCATCCGTGACCGCGCCCTTCAACTTTTCCTGTAAAACACTGAGCAATTCTTGACCGGTTAGCTCATAGGAAATCCCAAACTCCTCCTCCTGAATTACTTCCAGGATCTCCTGCACCATTTGCTTGAGCCGGTCCGTCGAGCGCCGCGCGTCGGAATGCCCCGTGGACTCTTCCGCACCGTTGATGGCCAACTCCAGTCCGGTCAAAGTGTTCTTCAACCCATGAAAGAGATGGGAAGATATGGCGCCGATCGCCGACGTTTTCGCGCGCAGCAACAGCTCACGATTTGCCTGGGCCAAGTCGCGGTTCTTGCGCTCTAACTTGCGGAAGCTCATAGCGAGGATCAGGATGCACAGAAATGCCCCGCCCAGGAACGCTGTGCAGGCCTGTCCCAAGAGCTTCCGGTCCAACTCCGCCAAGGCCCGCTCGATCGGACTCCCATCCATCAAGAACTCCGCATACCCCCGAATGCCGGACTCCCCCTCGCTCCGAATCGGTAGGAGGACCATTAACAGCGGGAGGGGCTCCAGGCTCAACACACTGAAAGGATCGGCAAATATCGTATCCAATAAGACCTCAGGATGAAGCTCCGCCATCGGCTCGCTCCCGCCGGCCAGGCGTTCATTCAAATCAGCCCCGACCAGAGTGTCCGGCAGGGTCTCAATCAGTACGCCCGCCTCGTCGAAGAGCCGAATGCCGATGACCCCTTCCATTTCAACCATGTTGAGAACCAGATCAATGAGCGCTTCTCCCTGAAACAGCGCCTCATGCTGCGCGACCGCATGCAAAGTCGCCGCCTCCCTGCTCAACAACTGCTCACGGATCTCGAGGCGCAGCGACCAAGTCACCCCCCCGATCACTCCCGCAAGGGTCAAAAGCGTACCGATGATGATCAGAGCCAAGTTGTGCTTCATGCTCATCCTTCCAGTTTCCCTGCGGGCCGCTTCATCCCATGCCTGTCGAATTGCCGCAAGCCGCCCCCGAAAGGGCGGCTTGCACCGTCGAGGAATCCGAAGCGTGCAAACGCAGGAGGTTTCGTCCGCCCCTTCGGAATCACTATACTCCCTCAATCGGTCACGAATGGATCAGGACCATCCTCCACCGGCCGATTAGACGGGATCAGCCTCGATTCCAACGTCTATAGTCCGACCGGCTTCTCATCCGATTCGCTGGCTGGGTCCCTGCCCCTCTCCTATGGCAAACTCAACGTCAGCCCGTCAATCCACCAAACGCCCTGGCCGAAGGCATCCCAAACCGATTCCTGATAGCTTGGTAAGCTATAAGCATGCCAGCTCGAATTCCGCCTCAAAAAAAACCGGCGATTCAAGGGTCACCCCCGGTGGGAATTCCGATTCCATGGCACCGGTGCATCATTTTGGGCAATAGCCCCCATGGCCCATGGGGAATAGTCCCCAGACTTCGTGGTCGGGAGCTGGGAGCTGGGAGCTGTAGGATTCGAAGGCTGATGAGTTCGGTGTCGCAGCAGTTTGCGGCAGGAGCCAGAGGTCGTCCGAAAAGGTCTTCGGATCCGGATGGGGAGGTATCCCGCAGAGATCGCAGAGGGCGCAGAGGTGTATTGGGAGGGGGGAAAGGGACCTACATCGGAGCCGTTTTCAACAAATGCCTTGGTCAATTGAATCGGTATCACTGAAAAAAACCCCCAAAAAGTAGGCTGCAGAGCATGGAACCTACCCACCCCGATAGGTTGGT
>CALLYA010000021.1 GCA_937875495.1 uncultured Verrucomicrobiota bacterium | reverse complement strand
GGTTTCTTTTCTCCGAATCCCATCCCGCGCTCTTTCGATACCGAGGCCGATAGTGACCCCGATCTTGCTTCGCCATTTGCCTTTTTGGATAGCGTCTAGCCTGGATGAGGGCCTTGCCCCTACCCACCCCCATGGCCAAGTCGAAAACGCCACCGCGTCCGCTGCGGGAGGATCTCCGGATCCGGATGGGAAGGTCAGGTCGGGAAGGCGGCAAACTTTTTGGACGACCTCTCCCCAGAGGGCTGGAGAGTCCTGCCTTACGCCCCTGATTGGTCCAGCCGGCGGTTTCGATCGTCCCAAAGCGAGAGCTGTTGGTGGATCCAGGATTCGAGTTCGGACTCGTCAATGGGTGGAAGCTTCGCTTTATCGGGACGAAGGGCGGTGGCCTTTTCGAGGTAGACGTGATGGATCTTTTCGGGGTCGCGCTCGGTGTTCCAGTGAATGAGGATGCGTATGCAGAGTGGAAGGCCGTGCGGGACGCTCATTTCGTGGCCGCAGAGGAGGGGTGCATCCCACCATCCGAGCTGTCTGGCGGCCAGCGCGGGGTATTCAGCGTTCAGGTCCGGGGATGTGGTAAAGATGACGCTGGCGATATCCTTCGGTTGGATCCCGTTGAGCCGAATGATGAGAGCCAGCAATTTTCGGGTTGCTTCGAGGATCAGCTCCCGGTCGTTGGCATCGACTGTGATAGCCCCACGGATTCCCCTGCAAATCATAATATTTCAAGCCTCGTATGTGGCGGATGGATCTGGTGACGCCGGGGATTGGGTGTCCCGGCACCTTCGTCGTCTCAAGGGTATCTTCTTGAGCCCCCGCGACGCAAATCTATATGCTATTCTCTTTTCTTCAAAGGCGAGAGGTCGAGTGGGTGATTGCAACCGTGCAGGTTGGGCGGACAACGGAAGGTCGAAGGGGACTACGATGGGCAGGATGTTGTTGAATGGCGTTTGGGGTTTGACCTATTCGGAGGGCTCCACCGCAGCGGCGGTAGCGCACTACACCCGGAGCAATCTGGAAGGCCGCCGACTCCTGGCTGCGCAGGTGCCGGCGCCGATCCACCGGGTTTTGACGGAGGCCGGACTGCTCGAAGACCCCAACCTGGGGATGAACTCCTTGCGGGCGCGCTGGGTGGAGGAGGTGTTCTGGATTTACCGTCGTGTGATCGACGTTTCGAAGGAGGCTGTGAATGAGCCGGCCTGGTTGACCTTTGCCCGGTTGGAGTGTGCGGCGGTGATCTATTTGAATGGGGAGGAAGTGGGGCGACACCTCACCGCGCATCGGCCTGCTCGGATCCCGATTTCAGGGCGGCTGCGTCCAGGTCCCAATACTTTGGCCGTTTGTGTCTCCAGCGGTCTATTTGAAGTGGCGGATCGCCCTGGATCCGAGTACCTCGACCATCCGGCGGAGCTTCTGACCAAGCGCCACTGGCTTCGGAAGCCGCAGTATCAAAACGGATGGGATTGGAGTCCGCGGCTCATGAATGTGGGAATTCTGGGGGATGTGAGCCTGGAATGGGGGGGCGTGAGTCTGGATCAGCTGGCAGTGACCTCCGCGTTGGCGGAGGATTTGGCCTCCGGTTCCATCACGGTCCGCTGCTGGATCGAAAACCGGTTGAATCGGCCGGCCGCTGGTCGATTGCGTGTGGACGTTCCCTTAGCCGGTGCCGAAGGGGGCATACCGATCGAGGCCCCACCCGGGCGATCTGAGCATCGCTTGACTATTCCGATTGAGACCCCACGCCTCTGGTGGCCGCTCGAGCATGGGGAGAGCTTTCTCTATGATGTCGAAGTGGTCGCCGAGATCGAAGGCACGGAATTCCAGAGGAAGCTGCGAACCGGCCTGCGGCGGGTGGAGGTGGATCAATCCTCGCATCCGGTTCGAGGACGGCATTTCATCCTGAAGATCAACAACCGTCCCATCTTCTGTAAGGGCGGCAATTGGGTACCGCCGGACCTGATGTACGCAGCGGTAGAGGACGAACGCATTGAGCGGTTGGTCGAGCTGGCCGTAGAGGCGAACTTCAACTTTCTGCGGATTTGGGGCGGAGGAAGTTGGGTGCCGCCGAGGCTCGCCCGATTGTGTGACGAGCGGGGGATCATGCTCTGGCATGACCTGTTGTTTGCCTGTGGCAAGTTTCCGGGAGACGACCCTGAATTTGCCGCTGAGGTGCGGCGGGAAGTGACCTGGGGCATGCGTGCCTACGCCCACCATCCGAGCCTGGTTGTTTGGTGCGGCAACAACGAAGTGGAGTGGGGTGATTGGGACTGGGGCTATGATCAGAGTGCGCGAACACACCCCCACTACGCCTTGTTCCATCACGATCTTCCGAAGATTGCGGCGGAGGAAAACCGCTCGGTCTTCTATTGGATCAGTTCGCCCTTTTCCCCGGATTTCGCTCCGCCCAACGATCCGGAGCGTGGGGATCAGCATCCTTGGGATGTCTCATTGCGGCAGCCCGGTGGGGCGGACTTCTGGGAGTATCGCAACTATTTCGATCGCTTCCCGAACGAGGGCGGTGTGCTCGGGGTCTCCTCGCCGGCGACGCTTCGACAATTTCTGCCTTCCGACGAGCAATTCCTTCTCTCGCCCAGTTGGGATCATCACGACAATCCATACGCCTTATTGCCTCAGGCCTGCGATGGCTCGATCGGGCGAGCGTACGAAACCGTTAAGCTTTGGCTCGGGCGTGATCCGCTGCAGATGGGCTGGACCGATTACGCCTTCGCCAGTTCCATGCTTCAGGCCGAGGGGCTCTGGGAGTACATTCGCAACTATCGCAGGCGCATGTACAGCAGCGCCTCCGCTGTCTTTTGGATGTTCAATGACTCATGGCCGGTGACTCACGGCTGGACGATCGTGGATTATTACCTGCGCCGGAAGCTTGCCTATCACCCGGTGCGGAGGGGGTTCGCACCAGTCGCCGTCTTTCTGGCGAGGGAAGGCGACCGCGTCCTGGTGTACGGTGTCAACGACACACCGAGATTTTGGAGTGGCGTCCTGCGATATGGTGTATTCGGCATGGACGGCACCTACGTCGGGCGCAAGAGCATGGAGGTGGATCTCCCTCCCAACAGTGCCACTGAGCTCGGCGCGTTTCCGATGGCCCTGATGGAGAATCATGGTTTGACCCAATGCGGTGGTTTCGCGGTCTTACAGGAAGGGATCCGGATCATTGCCCAGGACCGCATTTTCTTTGAGCGGTTCAAAGATCTCGGGTTTGTCCGTGATCCCAAAATCCGGCTCAAGCGGACCGAATCGAAGATCTATCTGATTTCGGATGTATTCGTATGGGGGGTCTGCATGGACTTGGACGGGGAGATACCCTTAGACGATAATTGTTTCGATCTGTTGCCGGGGATTCCGTATGAGGTCGATTGGCATTCATCGATGCCAAAACCCCGGCTTGTTCGGGTTGCGAGTCGAGATCTATTTCTTTCGACGGAGGGTGCGTCATGAGTTCCTTCGATGCCGAGCTCCCAGCGGCCGGAATGCGTCCCGCGATTCGGGTATTGATGATGCCGAGCGATACCAATGCTTGGGGTACAATCTTCGGTGGCGTCATTCTGAGCTACATCGACCAGGCCGGCGCGGTGGCCGCGCACGAATATGGGTGTACACGGGTGGTCACAGTGGCCATGGACAAGGTGGAGTTTCATCAACCCGTCCATGTCGGGGATGTTGTCAGTTTTTACGGAACGGTGGTCGAAACGGGGCGCACGTCGTTGACGGTGAAGGTAATTGTCGAGGCCGAGCGTCAGCTCAAGGACTGTGCCCGAGTCCTCGTAACCCAGGCCTTGGTCACGTTTGTCCGGGTCGATGAGCACGGCCGTCCGATTGCGATCAGCAGGGCGGATGATTGATCAGGGGTTTTTGGGCCTCAGGCGAGGTCGGAGGTCGGGTTCCGGCCTTGCGTCCGGAAGCTTGAGGCTGGTGCCTCAAGCGGGAGGTCAGAGGTCCGCTGTGGGTGGAGCATTGGCGAAGTGGTTGAGGAGGTTTGGGCTTTGGGCTTGGCCTGGTAGCCGAACGCCTGATGCCTTCGCTGCGAAAATTTGGCAAAAGGTCGAAGCCGGTCAAATCCCAGTAACTCGCGCGAAGCGCTCTGGGGCTGACCTCCGACCTCT
>CALLYA010000020.1 GCA_937875495.1 uncultured Verrucomicrobiota bacterium | reverse complement strand
CCCACCCCCATGGCCAGGTCGAAAACGCCACCGCGCCCTCTGCGGGAGGCTCTCCAAATCCAGCACTCCGGCCTGGCTTCCTTGCGAATGACACCGGCCCCCTGGTCTATTTCGCAGAAAAAGGATTCGGAAATTGTGTCAAGGCCTGAAACAAGCGAAGCGGCTGGGAAGGAAGCGGAACAAACCCAAATTTTCGATAAAAGGAAGCAGCCGGCTCGTCTTTCGCTTCCACAAATAGGCCCGCAACGCCGATTTCCGATGAGACCTGAAGGGTTCGTTTTACGGCTTCGGCAAGGAGTACTTTTCCATATCCCCTTCCCTGCTCTCGTCTGCTTACCGCGAGCCGGGCGAGCAGAACACAAGGCGCCTTATCGGGAAGGCGACGGGCTTGTGCCGGAGCAAGAAGATGAGAATCAATCTGCGCGGCAACCAAGGTAAAGAAACCCAAAATCCTTTTGGGAGGATTTGCGTTCTTTTCAACGAGAACAAATGACCTTGAAATCCCGTGATCCTGTTGGCGTCTGGCGTTTTGCCGAAGAAACAAGTTCAGCTCGGCCACACCGCAGTCAAATCGTTCCCGGTCGTGGTCCCGCGAAAGGTTCTCAATGATCATGATCATTCAAAACCTCAGCCCGCTTCTGGAAAGCTCGGATAAGCTCGGCGTTCGGCGCAGCTTCCGACTCCAGGAGACGCAGCACTACTTCCGCGTCTTCCGGGGTGAGCTCAATCCTGTCACGACGTGCAAGGACCTCATCGGCCTCACGGATGGCAGCGCCCAGCACAAAGGCATGCAGAGATTGTCCTCGCCATGCCGCAGCTTCGGTCAACCTCTCATGTACCGAGGGCTTGGACCTGAGACTGAATTGAATTTTCTCGTTCTGACCGGTTTTCATGGCTATCTACCCAAGAGATTACGACATCATTTTGATGTCATTCTACCACCAAGGAGATGCCGCATCAAGAGCCCGTCCGAAAACCCTATTGGGCCACATCGAACGGTCTCCGGGGCAGGACGGGGAGGACTCCCGCAGAGATCGCAGAGGGCGCAGAGGGGTATTGTGAAGGGCGGGTAATGCAGATCCGTCGGAGCTGTTTTACAACTGCCTTGGTCTGCAAAAACGAATTGCACAAAAATCCCTCAAAAGGCATAGATCAGAGCATTGGCCCTACCCACCCCCATGGCCAGGTCGAAAACGCCACCGCGTCCTCTGCGCCCTCTGCGGGAGGCTCTCCCAATCCAGAGAGGTCGGAGATGGACGAGATTCCAAGCCTCTGTTGAACCTGCTGTGGTTGGCCTGAACGCCCCCTTCTCCCAAGGGATGGACCATTTGCAGTTCAATCCTCGCCATGAGGTGGCTGCGCCGCGAAAATCGTCAGCATCAGCTCAGAATCATCGAGCAAACGATACACCGGTTTCCGCCCAGAGAGGCGCTCGCTTTCCGAAATGATAATGGGCACCCCTTCCCCGCGTTTGTCCATGATGTAGCTGCGCTGGCTCCCAATGGCATTTACGTTCATCGGACAGCGGGCCAGCAAGGAACTGATCAATTCGTTTCTTGTCGACTGCCGTTCGGAGATGCTGTCAATGGTCAGGGTGTTCGGGATTGTACCTGGAGAAAAAATCTCCAGACGATCCGAAAACAGGTGGAGTCGTATCTTGGATCCATAGATCGAGTAATCCCGGTGGGCAACAGCATTGACTACCGCTTCAAAGACCGCGTTCAAGGAGAACTGCGGAGTCTCTATGCGATTCGGCGCTTTGACGGCATAGACGCGCATATTCCTCTCGACAAACTTGCACGCCTCCCGAACCTGAAGATCTAATGGACCTGTAATATCCTTAGCATCCAGTTGATAAGCCGCGTTGCGTTCAACACCGCGATAACAGACGGCCTGGATAAAGGCATTGGACAGAAAAGCCTCTGGCGCATCTGCAGCCATCAATATCCCGCTGACGGTGGCCCGCACAATCCCTTCTTCGTCTGTCGCGATCAGCTTCATCTTTTCAAGAAATTCGCGGTCATCCCTGGGGGAAATTACAGTCCTGAAGCGAGCCCACAATTTCGGGTCAAGATCCCTGACCGATGAGCCCGGGACTGTCTGCTCGTCAAAACGAATCAGCCGGACCTGGCTGCGCTGCTGGAATAATCGCGCAAGCACCTCAGGCCTCATCTCGCGCTTCGAACTGCCGATTCGTCGAAAATACCCATTGGGGCTTTTGTGCACAAACAGACTTCGAGGCACGTCGATTCGCAGGATTGCCTTTTCGCAACCGTTTTGGTCGGATACCACGACTTTGCGAAGCTCGCAATCCAAGGGCGGGTCGATCAAATCGTTGCAAATGGAACGGACCCAACCTTCAACAATGTCAAGCTGATCAAGCAGGATGCCGCGGATCTCCCTGGTTTTATCATCAACACCAAGTACGATAACGCCGGAGGCAGTATTCGCCATAGCCGCCAGCTCGTCGGCCATTCCGTTTTTGTGGGGACCGATGATCTTGCCGCCGCTGAATTCGACCAACTTGAGTTCAAGAACCGAGTCTTCCCCCAGGGCAATTTGCCTGAGCAGGTCGGAAATGTCATCGAACATTGTTGACCTCCGTTTCGCGGCATCCACCGTCAGCCGGCGCTTTCCTATCCGCTCGCCATTTCATGTTTCGGTTTCCCGCTCCATTCTCCTCGCCCCCAATGCAATCTCTGGTCCTTCCCTCATTTACATGTCCGGATGACTTCGCTCAACCCCAATCCTTCCCAATAGTGTCGCCCTATGCCCATGCCGGCGGTAGGATGCCACCACTCATGGTTTTACCACGAACGCCTGAAAAGCACGAACCGTTGAAAGCAGGAGGGGAAACGGAGGATGTCAGCAACAGATCGACCCACCCTCTACGATCTCAGCGCCACTGCGCGAGACCGCCCCATCCGAAGCCGGAGAGTCTCCCGCAGAGGGCGCAGAGGTCGCGGTGACGTTTTCGAGCTGCCTTGAGGGAGGTAAGTTCCACGCCCTGTGACCTGCCCTTTTGGTTATTTTTCAGATATACGGTTTCAGCAGACCAAGGCATTTGCAGAAAAGAGACCCGATGGGGTGCATTCCCCCTCTCCCTTCCCTCAGCGTCCTCTGCGTTCTCTGCGGGAGTCTTCCCCATCCGGCCCAGGAAGCCTTGCGTTGTGGTTCGAGGGGTTTTCGAACGGGCTCAAGCAATGGCATTCGTTGGTCCAGGGTGATGCCGAGACCAGGTTCGGAAGGATTATTGCCAGAATCCTCTGTCTCGCCGACTCATTCAGAAACAGACGATCAAGACAAAACCTTGACAACTGCGCCTCAAAGGAGTCGGATGGCGCCTAAGGCCCATCCATCCGGGTTTCACTTAGCGCGGCTGGCCTGCAAGCCGTCTCTGGATGAATCGGCTTGGCAACAATCCGGGAATGCGTATTTCAGTCGATGAAATGCCTATCATTCGTGAGATTCGATACAAGGTTCAGCAATGAAAATCTCGACCATTTTAGACCACATCGACAACGGGCACATGGCCTTGCCGGAGTTTCAGCGAGGCTATGTCTGGAATCGCGACCAGGTTCGGGGCCTTTTCGATTCTCTATATCGTCGCCATCCAGTAGGGGGGCTTTTGGTCTGGGTGACCTCCTCGCAGACCGCCTCCCATCGTGGTGATGGGCCGCTGAGTTCCGGTGTGGTCAAGCTCCTTCTCGACGGCCAGCAGCGGATCACCACGCTTTATGGAGTGGTGCGGGGTACCCCACCACGGTTTTTCGATGGGAATCCACGCACATTCACTGATCTGCGATTCCATTTGGAGACAGAGACCTTTGCATTCTACCAGCCGATCAAGATGAGTGATGACCCACTCTGGATCGATGTTACAGAATTAATGAAACGGGGCAGCCAAGGTATGGCTGCCTATATCAACGAATTTCAAAAAAGCCCTCAGTTATCGGCCATGACCGGGTTGTACGTAACCCGGTTGTCTCAACTTCTCGGAATCAACGACATCGACCTGCATATTGAAGAGGTCACCGGTCAGGATAAATCTCTCGATGTGGTCGTCGACATCTTCAATCGCGTCAACAGTGGAGGCACCAAGCTCTCGAAAGGCGACCTTGCGCTGGCCCGGATCTGCGCTGACTGGCCGGAGGCCCGTGATACCATGAAGGATCGGCTTAACACCTGGAAGCAAGCCGGCTTCGAGTTTGACCTGGATTGGTTGCTCCGATCGGTCAACACGGTGACAACAGGCGAGGCCAAGTTCCTTTTCCTTCATGATCTCAGTGCGGCGGAAATCCAGAACGGACTTGAACGAGCCTGCAAACAGATAGACCGGTGCCTGAACATGATCTCCGGCCGGCTGGGCCTGGACCACGATCGGGTGCTGTTTTCACGTTTTGCAGTTCCTGTAATGGTTCACTACCTCGACCAGCGGGATGGGTTCCTGACGGATCTGGAACGGGACAAGCTCCTGTTCTGGTTCCTTCAAACCGGTATGTGGGGCCGGTTCTCGGGATCGACGGAATCTCATCTCGATCAGGATATTGAGGTGTTATCCGGTAAGACGGGCGGATTGGATCCACTGCTTGAACAGCTCAGGCTTTGGCATGGCGGGCTCAGAGTTGAGGCTGGTCATTTCACCGGCTGGAGCCTGTCCGCAAGATTCTATCCTGTCCTGTACTGGTTGACCCGCACCGGTGCTGCCCAAGACTGGGGATCCGGCCTGCCGCTGCGATCTGGATTGCTGGGCAGGATGAGCAGGCTTGAGGTGCATCACATCTTCCCCAAAGCCCAGCTTTACAAGGCGGGCCACAAAAAGCCTAACGTGAATGCACTCGGCAACTACTGCTTCCAGACGAAAGAGACCAACCTACACATCAGCGATCGACTCCCGGAAGATTATTTCCCCGAGATTGAGGAGCGCCACCCCGGTGCACTTGCCTCGCAGTGGATCCCGACCGATCCGGAGCTGTGGAAGATCGGCAATTATCTGGAATTCCTCGAGAGGCGTAAGCAGTTGCTTGCGGAAGAGGCGAATAAGCAGTTGGCGAACCTGCTTCACGGGAACACCGCATGGCTGGAGGGCTCGGTCTTGATCCCCGAAGAGCCGGCCCCGACAATCCTTGGTTTCATTACAGACAAGGAAGAAGAAGCCGAACTGGAGGCAGTCAACAACTGGATGCAGGAGCGCGGACTGCCCCCGGGAATCATTTCCTTCGAGTACTCCGATCCCGAAACAGGGCAACAGAAGGCGATCTTCGATCTGGCCTGGCCGACAGGTATTCAGGAAGAGCTTTCCGAGCCAGTGGCCCTGGCCATCAACGAACCGCCCGAAATCCTCAGAATCGGCAGTCAGGCTGGAATCCGATGCTTCACCTCTTCCCAGGATTTCAAGCAATACGTGCTGAAAGAGATCCTCGCTGAAGCCGAGGCATGAGCCGTTGATCAAAAAACGAGAGGGTCATCATCGATTACCGGTGTCTGTGCTGGATTGACTTCACCCAAAATCCACGGATTGCCGCCGCAAGCATGATGAGCAGTACCAGGACCATGGACGCATAGTGTCGACAAATCCATTGCAGCTGATTTTCCGTAAATCCCATGAGTGCCAGCAAAGTGACACAGACCGAAAGAACAATCGCAGCGCGCCTGGGAAACAGGTCTATCCGTTGAAGCGATACCCACACCATACAAAAAAGGATCAAGGCAAGAACCAGTACCGGCAGGTAATCCTCCAAACCCGTCCCTGCTCGAAAGAACCGTTTAAGCACACTGTCCTGAATCATACGCTTACTTCACCCTTTCCTCACGGTTTGGCTACCATCGCATGGAATGATTCAGAGAGGTTTGATTCAGACAAGGTAATCCCTTTGAGATAGGAGATTTCCAACACCATCCTGTTCGGTTGGCGGATCCTGATCCAATCACACCATATCGAGTTGGTCTGCCGGCCCTGAGTAACAGGTTGAACGAAATGCAGGCGGTGAGGCTGGTGGGGAGTACAGGACTCGAACCTGTGATCTTCTGGGTGTAAACCAGACGCTTTAGCCAACTAAGCTAACTCCCCAAGGGTTACAGGCCGGGTTAATTTAGGGAGGTTTCCAGGCTTGTCAACGGCGAAGGGGTTGTTTGTCCACAGCCCCCCGTGCCGTCGGAGCTGAGCCTGAGTGCGTCCGAAAAGGTCAAAGGCAAAGCAAGCTCGGGTCGGGGTCGGGGTCGGTATCGGAATCGGTATCGAAGGGACAGGAGATGGGATTCGGACACGAGAAACCGGGTACCGCAACCGAATTGTTGCGGTGCTGACCCAACTCGGTAGTGAAGTTTGAGCGGTCCATGAGAGCCAGGTGCCATACGGGGGAGGGATCGATCCCGATCCCGATCCCGATCCCGATTTCGATTTCGATTTCGTCGATTTCCTCGATCCCGATTCAAACCATGAACTCCCTCGTACACGTACTCTCCTACTCGTACTCGTACCCGCCGCATCATCGTGTACGTGTTCGTTTCTGGGCCGAGCTTGAGCGTGCCTTTTCGGAGGGGCCAAGCCTTTCAACCTTGTGCATGCCCTCACTTGCCTTCAGCTGCATCGGCGGTTGCGGCCGGACTGGCCGGGACCGGCGATGCCTGACCGTCGCGGTGGACGTGCCAGCCGCGAGCCTTGGTCACGATCCGGTAGAGCGAGGTCCGAGCGGTGATGTAAAGCACTTCCTGGTTCGCCCCGCCGAACGTGCAGTTGGCTGGGACCTCCGGCACTTCGATCGTCCCGAGCAGACTGCCGTCCGGGCGGACCACACGCACGCCGTCACTGGCGGTGATGTAGAGCCGGCCGTTCTGGTCGATCGACATGCCGTCGGGGCCGGGCACCTCGGCGAGCTTCTTGCCCTCGCCGATCACGCCGGGGCTCTTGATCGGGTATGCGACCAGCAGATTGGCACCGTTGTCCAGGACATAGAGCACATCACCGTTTGGTGAGAGCGCAATGCCGTTGGGGCGGACCAGGTCATCGATCAGGCGGGTCAGCTTCTTATCGGAGGAGATGTAATAGACGCCTTCAATCGCCATCTCCATATCATCGCGCCCGCCGTAGCGTGGATCGGTAAAGTAGATCCCGCCCGCCATGTCGAGCCAGAGGTCGTTCGGACTGTTCAACCGCTTGCCGTCGAAACTCGCAGCGAGGATCTCCGGCTCCTTACCGAGCTCGGAAACGCGGGTCATCTGACGAGCGCCTCCTTCGCAAGCGACCAAGCCGCCGGCGGCGTCGAACATCAGGCCGTTGGCACCGCGGCTCTCACTCGTCACCGTCGAGAATTCAGCGCCGTTGTATCCGACGATGCGATTGCGGGGAATATCGGTGAAATACAGCATCTGCGTGCCGGGATGCCACGCAGGCCCTTCGACGAAGGCAAAGCCATCGCCGACCTTTTCCACGGCCGCCCCTTCAGGCAGGATTTCGTTGAGGTCCGCCTGGGCATCGGGCATGTGCCCGCCAATCCATGCGAACCCACAGATCAATGCGAGGATTGTCAGTTTCCACTTGGGCATTGGTGCCTCCTTCGTTAGGGGTGGATCCTACCCAACGGGTTCTCATGGGCGCAAGCGGTTTTCCCGGACGCTGCTACTGCTGATCTTCCATAGGGTCAACATCCGGCGGGGCGTCCAAGTCATCAGGCATCGATGCCGGCGGGCTTTTCCGTGGCTCGGTGTATGACGAACGCACCGCGTTGCTGAGCCATTGTTCAGGGTTCGTGACCGCTTCGGCGTCCAATTCGAATTCGCGCTGCCCGGTGTTTTCAGTGATGAGCTTGAGGCCGAACTCAAAATCCTTAAAGAGGTCCTGAATCAGGTTCGCGGAGGTCAGCCCCTTCTGCCTGGAGAGCTCCCAAATGGCCGCGACCGCGGTCTCGTTGAACGTGAGCGCAACCCCGTAGCGCTCTTCGAACCCGCGCGCGAACGCATTCACCTGATCCCGGCAAAACCTCAGTTCGATCTGGTCGACTTCCTGCAAGGCATCGTTCAATGAGGTATGCGGCGATTTCACCGTTTGCTCGGTCACCTCGAGATTCTGGATGCCGGTTGACGGCAGCTCGTACTTGAACTCGCGCAGGGTCTTTTCCAAGACGGTCACCAGCCCGCGTGCACCGGTGTGCTCCTCGGCGGCACGCTCGGCGATCGCCCTGAGTGCCTCATCCGTGAAATGAACGTCGATGTTGTATGCGTCAAAGGATGATCGGTACTGGCGCAGGATCGAGCCCTCGCTGTATTTGAGGATCCGATAGAGATCGTTGGCATCGAGGGTGTCGCATACCACCCGGATCGGCAAGCGCCCGACAAACTCCGGCTCGAAGCCGAACTGAATGAGGTCATCCGTGGACACCTTCCGCAGCATCTCGCGGTCATGCTCGCCGTTGTGCGGCTCGCCACTGAAGCCGATCCCGCTGCGTGATACACGCTTGCGAATGATCTCCTCCAATCCCGCGAACGCGCCGCTGACGATGAACAGGATGTGGCGCGTGTTCACGGTCTTGCGCTCCGGCCGCTGGCCGCGCATCTGCATCTCCATCAACTCCTGCATCTGAGCGGCGACATCGGTCTGGCTCTTGACCGTGACGTCGGTGTCTTCCATCAGCTTGAGCAGATTGGTCTGCACTCCGCGCCCGCTCACATCTCTACCGACCATGCCCTCGCCGCGCGCGATCTTGTCCACCTCATCAAGGTAGATGATCCCGAACTCAGCCAACTCAAGGTTGCGATCCGCCGCACGCACAAGATCCCGCACCAAGTCTTCGACATCGCCGCCAACGTAGCCGGTCTCACTGAATTTTGTGGCGTCGGCCCGTACGAACGGCACCCCGATCAAGCGCGCGATCGAACGAATCAAATAGGTCTTACCGACCCCGGTCGGACCGAGGAGCAGGATGTTCTGCTTGACGTAGTCCTCCTCCTTATCCTTCCGCTCGATCGCCCTGCGGACATGATTGTAATGATCGCAAACCGCAATGGATAACGCCTTTTTGGCGTCTTCCTGCTCGATCACAAACCGATCCAGATAGGCCTTCACCTCTTTGGGCCGGAGATTGAACTGTAGAATCTGATCGATCGTCTCCGATCGTCCGGGTTTCTGCGCCTGCGACTGCGCAAACTGGCCTGCCGGTGGTTCGGTCCCGCCCGTGGGTCCGATCCCGACGATCACGTTGTCGCCAAATCGCTCCTTCATGAAGCGCTTCAGTTCCCGTTGGATTTCTTCTGGAGTCGGCATGTTCTAAATTGAGTGTTGGGGCGAATTGGGAAAGGTCCCATCCACCGCTTTTCAATAGGGGCGCATGGAAACCATCGGTTGAGCAATATCAAAATTTCTGACCACGTCCGCCTCGGGAGTGTTCAGCCTGACCGCGCCACTCCTTGGAGCACGGGAGGCATGGGGAAGCGATCTCGCCTCAGGCGCGGGTCTTGGCGTATATTGCAACGATCGTTTAGTGTTCAAAGAACAGGTTCAACAATCACCATGGATTTTCAATCGGCACAAGTCGAACGCAGACACCGGGAAGAGCGACTCCGAGCCCCAAGGCGATCAGGCCACAATGGTCTTGTGGTCTGGATTCTTCCCTTCCTTTTGTCGTTCAACGCCATTGGTTCAACAACCTTTCAATGGCTTGTGGATTCACCGCGCTTGGAACCGACCGAATTCCCTGCACCAGTGCAGGTTGTGATTGAACTGGCCAGCGATCCTGGTGCCGCTGTCCTCAAAACCGGTCTTCGCTTCTATCTGATCGAGGGGCAGGGATTGCGCCTGAGCGGGATCATCGAACCGGAGCCGACCGCCCTCGAAGGCTTGGAAGACAGCGCCCCCAGCTTTCCATCCGGCAGCCGGTTCGGTCTGATCCTGGCCCCGGCGGAGGGCGCCTCCAGCCTGGCCAATGCGCCGTTGCAGCTCGTGATTGAATACCAAGGCGTTCAGGACTCGATTGAGTTCCTTCCCGCCCGCGCCACGCTCTTGTTGAATCCGGAGGAGTTCTACTGGGCGCCCGCCTCGAAATCAGAACCCGCCCATACCGCCGGCGCAGACCTCCCATCGCCGGAAGGCACCGGCGAAATCCGCGCGCTCGCACCTGAGGCCCCGAAGCAGCCGCAAGCTCAGCCCAGTCAGCCGGCAGGCCATCCGCGCATCCGTGAAACGCCCCCGAACTCACTCCTCCCGTTCGCTCTTATGATGGGCCTCTTGAGTGCGGGCCTGCTCGGTCTGCCCTCGCCGCAAGCGCTAGACCTGCGCGCCTCCGGGCGGATGTGGGGCATGATCACCAGCCTGGCGATAGGACTGGGACTTCTGAGCGCCTGCGCCGGCTTCGCCATGCAGGCAATCGGCGCTCAATCCGCAACCACGATCGTGCTCAGCGCGCTCGCCTGTGCAGGCATTGGGGCACGCTATTGGCTGCCGCATCCGTTTCCGCCGTGGCCAAAGGGGCATGAACCCCGCTTCCCCGAGCCGGACCTCGACCAGAACCCGTTTTCTCGTGGGGCCTGGTCTTCCATCGCACGGGCCTTCCTCAGAATCGGCCTGCCCCTGCTGGGCGTGGTCCTTTTCGGGTTCGGCCTGCAAGTGAAGCCATTACGCGCCGGCACGGCCACACTCATCTACTTGATCGGCGCGTGGCTACCCGCCGCTGTTTCGCAGCTGACCGGTAAACCGCTTCCCCAACCGCGCTATCTCTCCAGCGCGATTGGCCTGGCGTTTCTCTCTGCAAGCCTCTACCTATGGGTCCTGCGGCTGCCGATCCTCGCACCGCCGGTGCACTTCCCCTTCGCCATGTTCCTGTCGAGCCTGATTTTAATGGTGGTCGGAATCATGCTCGGCGGTCTCGACCGCCCCCTCCTGAGCCGCAGAGCGGGGACCGTTGGCGCAAAGCTCGCCGGAACCATACTTTGTATTCTAGGATTTTACTTCCTCCTGGCCGGCCTTGACGCAGCTCCACCCGACGGCTCCGCGTCACTGCTCCCACCAAGTCACGAGTTTACGAATCGCGAAAGTCGTGGCCTATTCTCTGAACCACGTATGCCGGGACGGGGGACCCGAATGGGATGAACGAAACAAACAAGGATGCTCGCTACGATGGATGCGACCAAGCAGTATGATTCCACGGTTCGACAACCCGCCTTTCGCCTTGCCGGATGGTTGGGCGCACTCTTTTTGACCTTGGCCCTGACCCTTGTGCCGCGTTCGCCACTCTCCGCCCAGGACAAAGGCTTCGGCTCCGCAAACTTCTCCCTCGGCGGGTCGACCATGGCGTTCGGCGGCAATTCCGAGGACCACGCCACCGTTCGACTGGTCTCCGATAAGACAGCCGTCATCCCAGGGGCGGCTTTGCGTGTCGGCGTTGAGGTCGAGCTGGCCGACGATTGGCACATCTACGGCCGTGAATCCGGCGATGTAGGCGAGCCGACCCGGGTCGAGTGGGACATCCCCGAGGGCTGGACGGTCGGCGATACCCAATTCCCGACGCCTAAAGAAGACCGCATGGAACTGGTCGGAGAGACCATCGTCTCCTATCTCTACGAGCACGAGGTGCTGCTCTGGGCCGAGGCCACTCCGCCTGCCGAACTCACCCCCGGTGCGGAGATCACCTTCGGCGCAACCATCCATTACATGCTCTGTAAGACCGACGGCATGTGTCTGCCGCCGGCCAGCAAGGAGGTCACACTCACACTCGCGGTCGCTGAGACCGCGGAAGCGACCGAACACGCGGAGCGGTTCATCGGCGCCGAGCCGGGCGGAACATCCCCTGTTGGAGGACCGTTTGAGTTGCAGGACGTGGCCGACCAAAGCCTCTGGATGGCCCTGCTGAAAGGACTCCTCGCCGGCCTGATCCTCAACGTCATGCCGTGCGTGCTGCCGGTCATCAGCATCAAGGTGCTCACCATGGTCCGCCAGGCCGGCGAACACCCCAAGCGCATCTTCCAGCTCGGAATGGCGTTCTCGACCGGGATCCTGGTCGTCTTCCTCGGCCTGGCCGCGCTCACCGCTTATTTCGGGGCCACTTGGGGCTCACAGTTCCAGTCGCGCGGATTCCTCGTGGCGATGATCGGGGTGATCTTCGTCTTCAGTATGGCAATGTTCGGCGTCTGGGAGTTCGGTCTGCCCGGGGCCCTCTCCAATGTCGGCGCGAAGGAAGAGGGCGAAAGCCTTCTGAGCTCGTTCGGACTGGGTATCATGGCCACAGTCCTCGCCACCCCGTGCAGCGGTCCGTTCCTGGGCGCGATCCTGGCCTACGCCATGCGCCAACCGCCGCGGATCATCTTCGCGATCTTCGCCTCCATCGGGGTTGGCATGGCTCTGCCCTATATGCTGTTGAGCATCCGACCGACCTGGGTACGCTTCCTGCCCCGGCCCGGCGCCTGGATGGAGCGGTTCAAACAAATCATGGGGTTCGTCCTGCTCGGGACCGCCGTCTATCTCCTCGGAATCCTCCCGTCCGATTGGATGCTCTGGACCGTGGTCTTCTGCCTCGGCCTCGGAATCGCATCCTTTGTCTGGGGGCAGATGACCACCCTCGCCGATCCACGATCCAAACACCTGATGGTTCGCGTGATCGCAATCCTGATCGGCGTGTTCAGCGGCTGGCTCAGCTTCGGCTATTTTCTCCCTGCCACCACGGGCCAATCGACCACGCATATGCTCGATTGGGAACCGTTTTCACCCCAGCGACTGGAGCAGGAGCTGGCTGAGGGGCGAACCGTCCTGATCGACTTCACGGCAGATTGGTGTCCCAACTGTAAGTTCAACGAGGCCTTTGCTTTGAACACCGAAGAGACGAAGAAGTTCGTCGAGACACACGGAATTATCCCGCTCAAGGCGGACTGGACAGATCGCAATGAGGAGATCCGACTGATGCTGGAACGTCTTGACAGCGTGTCCGTTCCGCTGACCGCGATCTTCCCCGCGGATCGACCGACCCAACCGATCGTCTTGCGGGATACCTTCCGGAAGTCGACGTTACTTGAAAAACTGAACGAGGCGGTCACGACCGAATCGAATTCGGAATGACCCGAATCCCCTCCTCGGATGCCGGGACTAGACCGTCCCGGCAACCGGGACATCGGTGTTTACCCATGAATATCGCAACACTGCCCGGCAACTCGCTCTTCTATACCAACCTATACGTCCTCTTCATCCCGGGTGAGACGGCCTGCCTCGTTGTCGACCCGGGAGAGCTTCAACCTGGGACGGCGCAATTCCTGGAGCAGAACGGGCTCACCCCCGCAGCCTACCTCCTCACGCATCCGCACATCGATCATGTCGCGGGCCTGCACGAATTCCAGGAGCGCTGGCCCGCACCGGTCTGGCTGCATCCGGAGGGGCTTCCGCTCTATCGCGGGGTGGGACAGCAGGCGGCCATGTTCGGACTCGACAACCCGATCCTCCCGGAAATCGATCAGTGGTTCGCACCGCCCCAACATCTTGAGTTCGGTCCGCTCGCCGTGGACATTCGGCACACCCCCGGCCATAGCCCCGGTTGTGTCTCCATCCTCTTCCAGGAGGAGGATTCAGAACCGGACGTCCCCTCTGTCATCGTCGGAGACGTCCTGTTCGCTGGGAGCATCGGCCGTACCGATCTCCCCGGTGGCAGCATGTCTACGCTGCTGCGCTCCATCGAGTCAGAGCTGCTCTGCCTGCCCGATACGACCAAGGTCTATTCCGGCCACGGCACGCCCACCACCATCGGACGTGAGCGACGCTCAAATCCTTTTCTCCAGGAATTGTCGTCCTGACCCCGATTGATCTATGATGCCATGACAAAGGAGGAGGATATGGCAACCGTTCTCGTTCCCATCGCAAATGGCTCAGAAGAAATCGAAGCCGTAACAATCATTGATGTCCTGCGTAGAGCCGGTGTCGAGGTGATTGTGGCCGGCCTGGATTCAGGATCGATCACCGCCTCGCGAGGCGTGGTCCTGACCCCCGATACCACGCTGGCAAAGGTCCATGTGGCCGATCTCGACATGGTCGCGCTCCCCGGAGGCGGACCCGGAACCGAGCTGCTTCGAAAAAGCAGGCTGCTCAAGGCCGTCCTGAACTGCGTCTTTGACAACGGCGGTTACATCGCCGCAATGTGCGCAGCGCCCAAGGTACTCGCCGAACACGGATTCCTTGACGGGCGCAGAGCGACTTGGTACCCAGGGATTGAATTGGACTCCCCCGGAATCGTACGAGAAAACGAGCCCGTGGTCGTGGACGGCCGGATCATCACCTCTCAGGGTCCCGGCACCGCCATGCCATTTGCACTCATGCTCGTGCAAGCACTCTGCGGTGAAGCCAAGGCACAGGAAATCGCGGTCGGACTGCTGACCCCATGGCCACTACCCAAACCGCCCAGGGCTTGACCCCGGCCCAGGGCGGTCTGCGGAATCGGCCTCAAACCGCAATCAATTCGAAGCTGGAATCGAAATCATGAAGGTAGCACTCGTCGGTGCAGGTTGTGAGGTCCTGGAGCCACTGGTCCTTGAAGCTGGTTTGAGCCTTGTGCCAGCTGAGAGCGGACAGCAAGACGTGATCATCACGTACGGCGGTGACGGCACCCTGCTCGGGACCGAACGCGATTACCCCTCGCTGCCCAAGCTGGCGATCCGCCGTCACACCAACTGCCGCCACTGTGCGATTCACAAACCGGAACAGGTCATCCGGGCACTCGCTGCGCAACGGCTGGAGGCAAGCACCCTTCCCAAACTGGAGGCCTACACCGGAGACCAGCGGCTCCTCGGGGTCAACGACATCATCTTGCACAACACGCTCGTCTCCTCCGGAGTGCGTTTCCTCGTCTGGATCAACGGGAAACGCTACCGCCCGGGCGAGATCGTCGGTGACGGACTGATCGTCGCCACGCCCTTCGGCAGTACCGCCTACTATCGCAGCATCACCCAGAGCGTCATCCACACCGGCATCGGCCTCGCCTTCAACAACACCACAGAACCGATCAATCATCTCGTCCTGCGGGAAGACGAAGAGATCCAGGTCCGCATCACACGCGGTCCAGGACTCCTCACCGCGGACAATCACCCACACCCCATCTCCCTCGAATGCGACGACGAGGTGCGCATCGCGATCGCTCCCGAATCCGCGCATATCCTGATGGCAGACTCCCTCCGGTGTCCCAACTGTAAGAAGCTCCGTTCCCCAAGCGAGCCATCCCTCGATCAGGCGGACTTCCCGCGCGCAGTCGCTTCCCGTTGAAACACCCAATCAGCCGCCCATCCGCATTCCCCCTACCCTAACGGCGCTCCCCCGCCACCCACGTTCTATGTCCCGTCACGCCCCCCTCCAAGCGTACGAATGCCGGTTCATCTCCCGGCATTGGCCGATCGCCTTCGCAGCCGTGATCTGCCTTGCGATCCGCCCCTGTATCTGCGGACAGAGCCCCCTGGCGCCGCAGAGCTTGGAGGAGATCCTTGCCGCCGCCGCGGCTCCCGCCCAGCTCCCAACCCCCGATGCCGCCGCCGCAAACAAAAACTTCGACATCGCCGGGTTCGCACGCGTGGGGACGTTCGACTGGAATACACTTGCACCGTCCGGCCCGCGCTACCACATCGACGGGATCGGCGGCGGCTACGAGATTCGCTTCTACCCCAGAAACGGCGACACCTTCACACGTCTTCAAGGATTGGGCCTTCGCATGGAGGGCGACAGAAAACAGCCGGATTCCAACACGGCAGAGGTATCCGGGCTCCACTGGGACGGGCAATGGGAGGTCGGTCGGTCCTTCGCTCCGCCGACATGGATGCCCATGCTGACCTCTCACGTTGCCGTGGGAGTGCGGGGTGTCCTGGACCGGCGCGATTTCGAGAATGAAGACTCCCTCGCGTCCCGATGGCTCGGGCCCACGGTCGAGGCAGGCCTCGACTACGCGCTCCCACCCTGGTGCTTCCTCTCCTGGAACCTGCAGACCACGCCCGCCTGGATCACGCAGCAACTCCACAGCGACGAAACGCTTACCGAAATCGGCGGTGGCGGCGTGGAGACCTCCCTCGGCTGGATCGTTCAACCCAAAGAGTGGTTGTCCCTCGAGCTCAAAGGCGGGTATCAATTGTGGTTCAGTCCTTCGTTTGACTCCGGTCGCGAAGAACGAAAGGCCGAATGGCTCCAGTTCATGGCATCCTTCCTTTTCTAAACCACCGCACGCAGGAACCCCGCCCATGTCCTCCGCCCCATCCAAGGCCGAATACGGCGCAAAGATCGCACTGGTCAACGCCTTCACCGCACCCCTGGATAATGCCGTAGCCGCGGCTCGCACCTGCTATTCCTCGCGGATCATCAGCCCGGAGGAGGTCCACGGCTCCCCCGACAGCGCACCCGAGACGCTGCTGGGATTCGCCCAAAAGCGCGATAACCTCGCGCGCGACCTCCTACGAGCAGGTCATCATACCGTCTTCCAACACGCCTACTTCCAGTTCACCCTCGAGGGCGTGAGCCGGCAGTTCGTGTGGAGCTTTCTCCATAACCACACATTCTACAATTCGGAACAGGTCAGCCAACGCTACGTACCCGTTCGCGAAGGCAGCTACGTCGTCCCCGACGGCCTGAGCGAAGCACGGAAGACGGTGTTCCGGGCCACGGTCCAGGCGATGTTCAGCGCATACAACGACCTCTGCGCGCTTCTGGAAGAACCGACCGCAGCCGCCTTCTTCGAACGCTTCCCTTCCCGCCGCAACAAACGCGACAAATACCAACGCGCGATCCAGAAAAAGGCGATGGAGGCGGCGCGTTACGTCCTGCCTGTGGCCACGCGCACGCATCTCTACCACACCGTTTCCGGCATCACACTCCTGCGCTATCACCAGCGCTGCCTGCAGGGCGACGCGCCCTGGGAGCAAACTCAGGTCGTATCGGCAATGCTGAACGCCGTCCTCGCCTTCGCCCCTGAATATAAGGCCCTGATCGATCCCCCGCTCGAACCGACCCATCCCGGGATCGGGGAGGATACCTGGCCCACTCTGCAACCCGCCGATTCCGATACCGAGCTCGCACACAAAGAGTTCGACGCCGAACTCGCAGGCCGTACCGCTCACCTGGTCGCGGCATCGTCCAATCCTGACCGCACCCTCGCCCTCGCGGTCCGCCAGGTCTTGGGCCTCCCCCAAAGCCGACTCTCAGACGAGGACGCCGTGCGGCTCTGCCTCGATCCCGCTGTCAATCAGCACCTGGCCGCGGAGCTGAACCTGACCGATATGGACCCCATCAGCCGGGCGATGGCGCATGTGAACTTCACGTTCATGAAAAAGCTCAGCCACACCGCGGATTCTCAGGATCAACGCCACCGCATGACCCCTGGATCGCGCCCCCTTTTGCGCGCCTACTTCAGCCTCAAACCCGATTTCATCGAGCCCGTTCTGATCCAGAAGAACCCGCAGTTGCAAGAGGTGTTTCACCGCGCCATGCAGGCCGCGTGGGAGGGCATCCATGTCCTCCTCGACTTGGGCACACCACCGGAGTTTGCCGCCTACCTCCTGCCCAACGCCCTCGCCTTGCGCTTCGTCCAGTCCAACCCATTGGACGCGCTCTGGCACAAGGCGCGGATGCGCCTCTGCTACAACGCACAGGAGGAGATCTGGCGCGCGACCACCGATGAAGTCGCACAGATCCGGAACCACGCGCCCATCATCGGACGCTACCTTCTGCCGCCATGCTCGGTCCGCCACCTGGCCGGCAAGACACCGGTCTGTCCCGAAGGCGTGCGCTACTGCGGAGTGCCGGTCTGGAAACTGGATCTTTCAGAATATCAGCGGATTATTTAATCGATAAGCCCTCAATCCCCCTTCATAACCGAACTTGCCCGAGGAGATCATTCCAATGCTGGAAGATGGAGACCGTGGTGTCATCATTCAACGGGATCAAGAGACCTACGCAATCGCGCCACACCTGCCCTGCGGTCTCGTCACGCCCGAAATCCTGAGGAAACTGGCCGACGCCGCGGAGAAATACGAGGCCAAGGCCATCAAGATCACCAGTGCCGCCCGAATCGCCCTCATCGGCCTGAAAGAGGACGATATCGACGCCATCTGGCAGGAGCTCCAAATGGATCCCGGCGGTGTGGTCGGCCTCTGCGTCAGAAGCGTCAAAGCCTGCCCCGGCATGACCTTCTGCAAGCGTGCGGTGCAGGACAGCCTCGAAGTCGGGCTCGTCCTCGACAAGAAGTACCACGGCGTCGAGATGCCGGGGAAAATGAAGATCGGCGTCAGCGGCTGCCCCAACCAATGCGCCGAAACCTCCTTCAAAGACATCGGCCTGGTCGGCACGCGTAAAGGCTGGCGGGTGCTCGTCGGCGGCTGCGGCGGGGCACGCCCACGGATCGCAGACACCCTTGCAATGGACCTCTCCACCGAAGACGCCCTCGCCCTGGTCGATAAGGTCGTCGATTACTTCCGCGAACACGCCAAACCGAAAGAGCGCATCGGCAAGACCATCGACCGCCTTGGCCTCGCCCACATGGAGCAAAGCCTGGGGCTTTGACGCGGAACGCGGAACGCGGAACGACAAGGCGTGCCGCGGCACGGGGGCTGTGCCCCCCGTGCGAGGTCGGAGGTCGGAGGTCAGAGGTCAGATCCGGAGCGCTGCGCGCGAGTTACGGGCGCTGAGCTGCTGCCGAATCGCAGGACTACCGTTTGAATAGCAGAGACCGTATGCGAAGACCGGAGATGCCTCCCGCAGAGACCGCGGAGGACGCAGAGGACGCTGCTGCAACCCAACCTTGCTGCCGGTGATCGGGATCGCCATCAGCTCGCATATAGGTAGAGCCCGTCCGATAAGGCATGCTCAAGCTCGGCCCAGAAACGTACACGGTGATGCGGCGAGTACGTGTACGGGTACGGGTACGGGTACGGGTACGAGTACGTGTACGTGTACGAAGGGTTGCCGATCAGTCAGAGCATTGTCGCGATCGAAATCGAAATCGAAATCGGGATCGAAATCGATCCCTGCCCTGGTGGGCACCCGGCCCTCATGGACCGCT
>CALLYA010000019.1 GCA_937875495.1 uncultured Verrucomicrobiota bacterium | reverse complement strand
GGGTATGGAACCCGATGCGATTCTCGCCGCGCCCCCGGTCGAGTAATACAGCACCGCCAGGTCGCCGGTAGGCGCGCGGAGGCCGACCACCGCGGGAATGGCCGATTCCCCGCCCGGTGAGGAGAGCGCCGGTTCGCCATTGGCCGAGGTCGTTGTCGTGCGAAATCGGACCTCGTACGCGTCGGCCTTTTGGCCCAGCGTGAAATTTCGTGCGCCGGTGTCTTTCGAGAGCGTGACAATCCGTGCGGGTCCCGCCTGACTCGTATCCGCCGGCCGGATCCAGGCCTCGATCGTCAGCGCGCCCGATTCCGTGACCGCTTTGATGAGCTTATCCGCGGCGCGCTCCGAGGAAATCAGTGTCGCGCCCGTGAGCCTGAGGCCTCCGCCCTCGAGCCACTCCGTCGCGGTTGCGTCCGAAATCTTGAGGTCCAAGGGAGCGCCCGCACCGGAGGTGTCCCTGACGATATCGCCCGCGCCTTCCCCGAACGCGTATCGAATCAACGGATTCGCAGGCTGCCCGTCAAGTCCGGCAGCGTGGGAGGCACGTACCTCACCCGCATCAAGACTTCGCGCATACATCGCCACGCGGTGCAATTCGCCCCGCCATGGACGGTCCTGGGTTTGCTCATTCCCCAAGGCCAACCGGAATCCATCGTCCCAGGCTGACACCTCACCAGGCACCTGCATCGACGATACCCGCTGGCCATCGACATAGAGCGCGGCCGCACCCTCCCGGTTGCGCGTATACAGCACATGAGTCAGATCCGTGCGCACATGGCCATTGCGCCGGATCTCAAAGAAATCGTTGTCCGGGTCCATCCGCCACCAGGGGATGGCCGTGAAGAAGTCGACGATGTGACCGTACCCCTTCAGCATCACCATGGAATCATCGCCACGTCCGTTGATCCAGCCGCCGCCCGTATCCGCGCCCCAGCCGGTCCCGGTATCGGCCCGCTCCCCGGTCGTCTGGTATCCACCGGCCATGTACATCCCCCAGGCAAGCCTGCGGCGGTTGTCCGCGCTGCGTGCCGGCGCCTTCCGATTCCCACCCCAGGTTGGGTAGTGATCCTCGTACCCGTATTCCTCATTGATCTGCGGGATCGGACGGCCGGTCTTCGCCTGTGCCAGTCGGTTGTCGAGCATGAACCGATAGCCGCCGCTTTCGTCCCAATTCTGGTACATCGCAAAATCGGCCCAGGGCGATGTGCGGAACGGAAACTGACCGTGCCCATGCACCGACATCACGTGTGCATACGGATCGTGCTCACGAATGAAGGCGCCCATCTTATTCGTCCAATCCTCGTTGCGGAACAGGTGATACTCATTCGTCACGTCCCACATCACGTTGGAGAACGCCGCCAGGCGCGCGATCGCATACCGGTAGTATCGCTGCTCATCCGGACCGCCCATGCCTGACTTGCCAAACGGATCGACACCCGGGCGCGCGCCGTCGACGTAGAAGATGATCGAAATGGTCATTGCCCGATCCCGGGCATGCCGCAGCATCCGATCGATCTTCTGCCAGTGCGCCAGATTGAACCGCGTCACGTCGAAACCCGGATTTTCAACACTCCCCGGCTGCGCCGCGACCCATGGGTTCATCAAAAAAGAGAAATCCTCGGTCGGATAGACATTCTCGAACCAGGCGTGCCCATCCTTCACCCTGCCGTTGATCGCCGTGCGCAGGCGATTGACCTTGAGTCCCGCAAGCCGATCGATACTGCGCCGGATCGTCGCGTCATCCCATCCGAGCAGCCAGTAGGTGGTGGTGCCGTTCCAGAAAAAATGCTCGCCGGTGCCTTCCCACAAAAAATGGTATGGATGTTCCGGATCCACCCGGATCGGTCCCCGCAGCCCTGCCGCACAAGCGGTGAATTCCACCTGCCGCTCCATGCTGAAATCGCCTTGCTGAAATCGGATGCTGCCCTCGTACCTGCCTGGGCGTGTAGGCATGAAACGGATCCGGAAAACGCTGCCGTCCTGCGCATCGCAGAAGCCGTCCACGCGCACCGGTTCCACACCCCGGCTGCCGAACACGCCTGTCACAGAAACATCCACAAACGGATTGGCGGCATCGGGCGACTCGACCTGCAACGTGACCTCAAGGATGTCATAGACGTCGACGCTATCGGCGGAAAGAGAGATCTGCACCCCCGCCGGCGAGGCGTAGACGGCTGCGCCTGCACAAACGATCAGAAGCAGCGTGAAGAAGACCCGAATTGATGCGAGGCAATGGCGATCAGTCAGCTTGGTTGTCATGGAATACCCTCCAGCCCCGTTTTATGCCTATGCTCAATCGGTGTCTACACGGAAGTGAAAGGGAAGGAAGGTCTTGCCACAGAGGTCACCGAGGACACAGAGGGACAAGTCCTTACCCTATTTGAAAGAAACCCGACTCAAGCGGGGACTCTCTCATTGCCAACCAAAGAAAAACCCTCTCTGTGAACTCTGTGCCCTCTGTGGCAATGAATTCTCCGTCAAGCCGATGGAAGGAATCGCAAGCGCCTCTGCGGCTCTGCGCGAGACCTCCGGTTCCGGATAGGTTGGAATTTCCCTGCGACCGCGTAGAATGGTGGGGCATTGCAATCATGCACGGGAGACCAATCGATGTATTCCAGCCAGAGTTTAGCATTTGCATGGGGCCAGTGGGTTCGTGGCGCGTTCACCGCACTCGTCTTACTCCTCATTCCCCTCCGCCTGGGCGCGCAGGTGATTGCGCGCTGGGATTTTGCCGAAGGCGCCCAGGGCTGGACCGGGAATTTTTATGTTGCCAATCTCCAAGTCACGGGCGACGGACTCACCTTTGACTCCACCGGCAACGATCCCTGGATCGAAGGGCCCGCGGTCAACTACCCGGCGGCCGGCCAGGTACGTGTCCGAATCCGCATGCGCTCCGATGCCGACCCCGCAGGTGAGCTGTTCTACGGTCCGGTTTTCCAGGCGGCCGACAGCGTGCGCTTTACGGTGATCGCCGACGGCGGCTGGCACGAGTACAACCTGGTCCTCCCTGCACTCGGCAATGGTGCGCGCCTGCGCCTCGACCCGGCCGGCAAGCCCGGGCGGATCACGGTCGCGTGGATCGAGGCCGAGCTGCTGCCCGTGATCGAACCGCCGGAGCTACGAGCCCCCACCCCACCACCGGCCGACGGTGAATGGGCGGCCGTCATCTCCGCCGGCGAGCTTCAGCTCCGCCATCGCGGCGACCGTTGGGGCGCGTACGAGATCTGGATCGGCGACACACGGATGGGGACCGGTCAGGATCACGATGTGATCGGCATCATGGAAGATGGTGAGATCCAATGGCTCGAGTTGGACCAGGCACAGCTCACTCTGACGTCGACCGCGCTGGGCGGCTTCCAGGAACGGTGCAGCATCCCGACCCCGGGCGGGAATCTCCTGAACCTATCCCGCAGGTTCGATCCGGGAACCACCGACGGGTATTTCAGGGTCAGTGCGGGAATCCAGGCACGCAGAAGCGCCCAGCTGTTGCATCTGCCCTGGATCACCCTCTTCCCGGGACTGTCAGCCTTCGGCGCAGGCAAGGCCCAAGCCGTCTTTGCAGGGCTCGAGTACCTCACCGATGAACCAAGCAGCAGTACGCTCGATCTTCGCGGGCCGGCCCATGACCGACGCGTGCCCGATCCGCTGAAAATCACCTTCCCGCTCATGGCAATCGCGGCCGGCGGCCGATATGTCGGCCTCAGCTGGGAGCCGAGTGCGTACTTCGCACCCATCTTCGACTCCCCCGACCGCACGTTCGACACGAATGCACACCTCATGGCGCTCTGGGCACCCACGGTCGGTGGCGACCGTCCCGAGGGCAACCTCTTCGCCCTCGGCCCATCCCCACTCGAGGCCGGCGTCACTCGAACGGTCCGCGCCAACATCCTCGGCGGTTTCGGCGAGAGTGTGGTCCCGGCGGTCCAACAGGTCTGCGGGCTCATCGGTTTCCCGGACCTCCCGGAACTGGCAATGGACCAGGCAGGCACGACGGAGCTGCTCGCCCACGGCTGGCTCGACTCCGACGCGCATGAGGATGGCCTCTGGCGGCATGCGGTGTGGGGCGGGAATTTCTCGCCCGCGCCCGCGGCGGACGCGCCCTGGTTCATGACCCGGCTCGCACAGGAGACGACCGACTCCAGCCTCGCCGAACGGCTCCAGCTGGGGATCGAGCGCGCACTGGAGCGGCTCGCACCGACCGATCCCAATTTCAATTCGGGCGTTTCACACGTCCGGCCGCCGATCGCTCCGATGCTGTTCGGCCGGCTCGAGCAGTATCTCGAAGCCCGCGCGGCACACGCGCAGCACCTACTGGAGACAGCCTTCGATATGCGCGGACTGGTCGTGTACCAGCCAGGTGCGACCGATTACGGCCAGGGACACTTCGAGAATCATGCCAACGGTCTGACCGCGACGACGATGCACTCGATTCTGGAGACGGCCACACTCACCGGCGACCGCGTGCTGATCGCCGGTGCGCTCAACCTGCTCGACCGGCAGACCCACTACTATCGGAACTCGGAACCGCGCGGGGCACAGACGTGGGAGGTACCACTCCACACGCCGGACATCCTCGCCTCCGCCTACATGCTCCATTGCTACGTGCTCGCCTTCCGCCTCTCGGGCAAGCCAGCGTATCTTGAGGAAGCCCGCTACTGGGCCTGGGCCGGTATCCCGTTCGTCTATCTCCAGCCGCCCACGGCCGGCGCGGTCGGCAACTACGCCACCATTCCAGTCTATGGCGCCACCAACTGGGAGGCACCGGTCTGGATCGGACTGCCCGTGCAGTGGTGCGGACTGGTCTATGCCAACAGCCTGCACCTACTTGCCGCCCACGACGAGTCCGCGCCATGGGCAAAGATCGCGCGTGGCATCACGGCCGCCGGCCTGCAGATGACGTTTCCGCTGACCGATCCCGAGCGTCAAGGTCTGCTGCCGGATGTGTTCTATCTCCTCGGCCAGTTCGGCGACGGCCCCGCCATCAACCCCGGCACGCTGCAAGCGACCGTGCCACAGCTCTTTGGCGGACCCGGCTTCTACGACTTCACGGTCACACCGCAGCGCGGCTGGCTGGTTCATCTGCCGGGCAGCATCACTCAGGTTTCGGAGGGCACGGCGGCCACCCGATTGCAGGTGAACGCCTGGCCGCAGGGCACGCACCACCTCCTACTCTCCAGGGTCGCCCAAAGACCGGTCAGCGTCACGAGCCGCACCGCCAACACCAATGAACCGTGGACAGCGTGTCCGTTCACCTATCGCGAGGACAGATCCTGGCTGATCCTCGAGCTGAACCAAGGCGGCCCACAAGAAATCGAGATCCAACTCCAACCCCCAACAACCGCCTGGCTGACGCATTAGCCCCGCCTTGCGGCCGAAGCCAGATGCCCACGGGCATCTGGCGAGGTCGGAGGTCGGTTTCGGCCTTGCGGCCGAAAGCCTGAGGCTGAAGCCTCAGGCAGGAGGTCTGAGGTCCGCTGTGGGTCGGTTGTTTCAACGTAATAGTGGACGCTTGGCGGATTGATGGGGGGATGTGCGGCTGGGAGCGCCGAAGTCCCCGTCGGCCCCACAACGATCACCCTCCGGACATCAATCGGCTCAACGTCCTCAACCACACTACTGTTGCCCCATCCACAGCGGACCTCCGACCTCTGACCTCCGACCCTCGCCCGGGGGCTCAAACCCCCGGGCCGCGGTACGCGAAGGCGTGCCGCGTTAGTATTGCAGTTTGCTGCCGTCTTCGAGGCGGAGCCAAGTGGTGAAGTTGTCTTTGCCGGCTTCGATGAGGATGACGCGGCCACCGCGTGGATAGCCGTCGCGGCCGTATGCGTTGAAGCCGGTGCCGCGGCCGTAAATGAGTCGAATGCCGTGTAGGGTGGCCTCATAGTCGTTGACGTGGTCGTGGCCGACGAAGGTGCCCTTGATGTCGCCGCACTCGAGCATGGCCGCAAAGAAGCCGGAGTTGATGCGCGGACAGCAGATCGGCTCGAATTGGTTGCCGACGAGATTCGCCTCGGGGTCGGTCAGGACCTGCTCATACTCGGGCAGCGGGATGTGGAAGAAGGCGAGCGCGGGATGCGGCTTGCCGCCGTTCTTTTGGGTAAGCGACTTGGATAGGTTCCGGTACCAGGCGACCTGATCGGTCTTGATCCAGTCGTAGGAACCGAGGGATTTGCGGGGCGGGTAGGCGTTGGAATCGAGGAAGTAGAGCACCCACTCGGTCGCCGCGCCGTCGGCGGAGACGACCGGCAAGTGATAGTTCCCGATGCCGGAGACTTCCGCGGGGCCGTGCTGGGCGATCGAGTACGGTTGGGCGATCACGATATCCATCAGCCCCCGCCGATTGCCGTTGCCCTCATCGTCGTGATTCCCCAGGACCATCGCCCACGGGATCTGGCGCTCGGCCATCGGCTGCGCACATTGCTTCATCTTCTCCTGCTGCTGCTTGGCACCGGCGAGCACGTCACCGGTCAGCACCACCAGCTGCGGCTTCTCGATATCGAGAATCTCCCCGATCATCTTGAGGGTCCGGCCGTCCTGGCTGCTGCCCTCGTTCAAATGCAGGTCCGTAAACTGGACGATCTTGAACCCGCCCTGGGCATTGAAGGCCAGGGGGCGGTCCTTTCCCGGGATCTCATCCGCATGAGAAGGCAGAGCGGCGCAGAGCGCACCGAACGTGAGTGCAGTGGTGATGATGAAGGCAGAACGCATTTCCAGGATCCTCTTCTGATAGGACTTGTTCAGTGTTGAAGCCGACCGGCGTTCAGATTGGCTGCGACAATGCCGGATCAGTTCGGAAGGATACCCCGACCCGTTGTTTTCGGTCAATGCCTCACGCTGCTCCAAACATGATTCTCACGAACATGCACCAGGACCGGGAGCGCATTGGGCGACATCCAAAGGTCTCCGGGAACGGATAGGAGGGACTCCCGCAGAGATCGCAGAGGACGCAGAGAATGATCGAGGAGGATGGCAGATACATCGGAGCGGTTTTCTGCAACTGTGCTGGTCAGTCAGCAGGGTCATGCCCCCCCAAAAAAAGGTCCACTGCATTGTACCTTCCCACTCCCATGGCCACGCCGAAAACGCCTTTGCGCCTCCGCGCCTCTGCGCGAGGACCTCCGGCTCCGGGTGGGAAGGTGCAATCTCTACCTTTGCGGACAAATTCAATCTTCATCCGTGGCCAGTGATCAGTTCGTTCAAATACCGAATGATCCGCTCGCGATTGGCGCCGAGGCTGGAGAATTGCTTCTCGCAGATGTCGGTGAACCTGGCCAGGACCTTGCGATTGATCTCCTCCTGATCCTCGAAGATGCCGATCGAGTGATGCGGCAGCTCCCACTTCTCGAACTGAAGCAGGGCGATCATCGCGTCCCGGGTCCGGTCATCGTTTGAAAGTGCATAGACAAACAGTGGACGATCTCCGCCCTCGATCCGGCAATCGACCGCGTACATCCCATCGGGATCGTGCACCGGGTGATGCCAGTCGAACTCCATGCGCTCCCGGGCCGCGGTCTGCTCCAGCATCGCCCTGAAATCGGGGATGAACGTGGAGCGCGCTCGCTCCCGGCTCAGAAAGGAGACATCGGCGATCTTGAGCAGCGCCTGGGCCAAAGAATAGAGCGCCTCACCGAAGCGCTCGCCCCGCACCGGGACGACCAGCTCGCCCTCGCGATCTACCACGCCGAACATGGCCAGGGCGGTGCTGATCACCTTCTGCCGGCTGCCCTGCTGGAAGACCTTCTCCTCCAGGTCGTCATACGTCAGGTGCATGTAGGTATGCCCCTCGTCCGTAAGCAGCCAACCCTCCTCCGCGCGGCGCAGCACGATCACCAGATGATCGCCATCCTCCAGCATGAACGGGGTGAGCACACGAAACCGGTCCACACCCTCGGCAACAAGACGCACCGAGCGGCTGAGCGTTTCACGGAAGTTTTGTTCAATGGCGGATGTGATCATGGCTTCACCTCCCCGAGCCTCGGTGACGGATCGACCTCCGGCTCCTGGAACCCGCACTCGCGAAGCAGGCAGAGCAGAGCGGATTCGAAATCGGCATACCGATCGCACGGCTCGGCATAGGCGTCCTCGCCACAGCCAAGCTCCTGGTAGCGCGCGGTCGCATAGTGCACATGCGCACCAAAGAAGGTCTCGCCTTCGATCCGATTGGTATGCTCATGGCTCTTGCCACTGTACCGGCGCAGACAGAACAACTGGTTGGTCTCAGGCGGACTCAACGCCAGGATGACCGAGAAATCGAGGGGGTTGATCTCGCTCTGGCGCAGGAGCACTCTGTACTCGTTGCCATGGTCACCGATGACATCGAGCTCGCGCTCCATATGCCCGCGCTTATCGAGCAGGTTCAGCCGGGAACGCCAGTTCACCGGCAAAGGCTTGGGTTCTGCGATCATGTCCGCGATCGCCTTGTCCGTGTACTTTACGGCCATACGACTTTCCTCCTGGTGACAATTTGATTGCAATGCGGCACGCCGCAGAGACGGGTTAATTGTCACAATAGTTGCGACTGCATTCCTCCAGTGGGTTGATTCTCGCGTTCTAACAATTGTCGAAAACCTTTAATCGTCTCGAAGCTGAGCATCCATGCGCACGCACCGAAGCAAACAGACCCGCTTCGGCGGCAAATCAAATGAGACCTCGGCGCTCGGTCCTTCCACGACCAGTTTGCTCTCGCTCAGCACCGCCCCGCCGGCTTCCTCCAGCAGCACAAAACGGTATCGGCCCGGCTTCAGGAGAAAGAGCTCGGCGCCCATCTGCCGCGGTTGATCGCCGAAATGCACCAGCTTCGCCTCGAACCGATGCGGATCGCCCGCGGTCACCAGCGCGGCGATCGCGCGTGGGGGTGTCCGCCAGCGGACCCGATTGAGCGGGAACTCGGTCGGATTTCCGGGATCCCCCGTGGCGGCGGCGTAGAGCACGCCGACATTCGGTGACTGCGGTGCATTCGGGAAATAGCGCAGGTAATTGCCGGTGAAATTGAGTACGCGATCGGTCCAGCGCATCTCCGCCGTATAGGCCTCCCAGTTGGACCGAAAGGCCGCGGCATTGCGCTCCAATGCACGCAATAGTGCGGCTTCGTCCTGAAAAAGCCGGAACCGTGCATACCCCGAGGCGTCTTTCTCCAGGATATCATCGTATCGATCGTCACCAGTCAGAAAACGGTACTTGCCGACCGCATCGCTGAGAAACCCGCCCATCCGCCTGGCCGCCCAGGCCTCGGTGCCCGGTTCCGGCGAGCTGTTTCCATCCGCTTGCCGGAGTGAATCGAGCCGGATGCGGACCATGGATTGCATCGGCTGCAGATATGCCTCATCGCCCAGCTTGTGATAGGCGAGCAGGAGCGCGGATGTCATCAACCGGGTCGCCCCGGGCCAGTTGTAAAGCGCATCGTTATGGCCGGCAGGGAACGGCTCCCACCAGGGCCGGTCGGGCAGTCCAATCGCGCCGTCCGGCCAGCGCACGGCCGAAGGCAGCACCCCCGCCGGCTTGCCGTTGCCCGACCGCGCCACGGCGTCGACCCAGAGCCGCAGCCAGTCGCCGAACAACTGGTCCAGCCACGGTTCGTCAGTGCGCTGCCAGAGCAGCAGCGCCGGCTGCACCGCGGACGGGTGATAGACGGTGTCGAATGCGCGATCCGGCCGATCAGCGACCTCGGACGCATTGAAATAGATCGACTTGAACTGCCGGAACCCGTGCGCGTTCGTACCGGTCCAGACCTCCGCCATCAGCTCCGCCAATCGCCGGGCGCGTCCGGTCCAGAGCGGATCATCCGGCGCCAGGTGCATCATCGGCGTGATCGTATCGGTCGTGTCCTCGTTCGCATGCTCGACATCCGTCATGCGCGCGGTGAACCCGGACTGCATGTGCGGCTGTTGAAAGATGCCGTTGGAGAGCAGCGCCTGGGCGGCGGCGATCTTCGGATCGTCGAAGCCCATGATGAGCGGCGCCCACCAACGCCACATCTCCACGTCATCGCCCCACCCGCCTCCGAACTGACCGTCCGGTAGCTGCCGCTCGTCAATCCACCAGTGGATCAGGTCGGCCAGCTTCTCGAGTCCCTCCCGCTGCAGGTTCGCCCACTTCGGCAATCCCTCCACAGGCGGGTATGCCTTGGGCCATGGGATCGGTTCACCGAGGTACATCCCGATCACCCGATTCTCCGGGTAGGCGACCCGAGCCTGCTCAAGCAGCCTGCGTCCCTCCCCGTAGTATGCGTCCCGTGTTTCGGCGACACGCAGGAGCGGGCCGCTCTGGATCACTCGCCAGATCAGCATGCGCCCACGATAGAGGCACCAGATCGGATAGAGCGGTGACTCAGCAGAAACGGCCGCCGGGTAGAGCTTCCCCTGCCCTTCCGGCTTCACCCGGCTGTCGATGAACCGGCAGAGATAGCCGTTCTCAGCCGCACGACTGTGATCCTCGACCACGTGCCGCTTGCCGTTGGCCCAGAGATCGATCAGCGGCAGCAGCCGCTCCAGCTCGCTGCGCAGCTCCTGGGAGAGCGCCGGATCCGCCTGCAGCTCAGCCAGAATCCGGTAGCGTTCGGCCTCGGACTCGCTCCCGCCGGCCTGACGGATCCGCTCGGCCGCCTCGGCATTCGACATCGCTGGAGCGGCAGGCAGGGCGCCCAACGGACCAAGCATCATCCCAACCATCACCAATGGGATGAGTGCTTGGCGAAGCAGCAAGCGGGTCGTCTGAGGCGTTAAGCGAGTCATCGGCTCTATTCAAGCGACCAAGGGCCGCGGTAGTCGTAATGCTGCATGGCATTGGCGACGGGGTCGTTGGTGATCTGCTCACTTTCAGCGTCCCATTCGAGGCGCTTGCCACGCTCCACGGCGATATTGGCCAGCAGCGCGAACGAGGTCGAGCGATGGCCGTCCTCGAGCGAACAGTACGGGGTCTCCCGGGATTTCACGCAGTCGAGGAAGTTGCGCACCAGCGGATCGGTCGGATCCTGGCGTGCACCCTCCTGGCCGATGACATCGCCGAGGGTGACCTCCTTCGCTGCGGTGCTGGTCTTCCAGGACTGAAACTGACCCGGCCTGGGTGGAACCAATTGGTAGCCGCGATCGCTGACGACCAGGTTGCCCTTGGTTCCGCGCAGCTCGAAATCGGCGTTGTTCGGCACGATCTGGCCGTCGCACGCCTCGTTGACGCTGAACTTCATGAGGCGGCCTGAAGGGAACTCGAAGAGGACCTCCATAGTGTCGGGAATATCGGCGTCGTCATGGATGATGTTCCGGCTTCCGACGGCGGTCACCGCGACCGGGGCGGACTCCCCGAGCATCCAGCGGACGCCGTCGATGTAATGCACGCCCCAGTTCGCCATCTGCGAGGAGAAATCTTTCCACCATCTGAACTTGTACGGCAGGATATTGAACCGGAACGGCCGCTCGGCGCGGGGGCCGAGCCAGAGATCCCAGTTCAGGCCGGCCGGCGGATCAGTCGGCTCGTAGCGGCCGATCCCATCGGGGAACATGTTGCTGACCCGGGCGGCGATCCCGAGCGACACCTCGCCGATCAGGTTCTCGACACCGGTCTCAATGAGATGCCGGTACACGGGTGCGGCGCGCCGATTGATTCCGACGGTCACGACCCGCTCGGTCTCACGCGCCACCTTGATCATGCGCCGTCCCTCTTCCAGGGTGATGGAAAGCGGCTTTTCGACATACACATCCTTGCCGGCGCGGCATGCGGCGATCGCCTGAACGGCATGCCAGTGATCCGGCGTGGCGATGCAGACCGCATCGATCTCGTCCATGGCCAGCAGCTCGCGAAAATCCTCGAACCTCTTGCACCCAGCCGGAATTTTCTCTTCCAGTTTAGGGACACGTGCGCCGATCGACTGAACAATCCGTGGATCGACCGCGGCACGGTCGCGATCGAGGAACGGGCGATAGACATCGCAGAGCGCCGCGACCTCGCAATCGTCGTTCTTCATGAACGACTGCAGCAGCTGTGAACCGCGATTGCCGACACCGATAAACCCGACCCGTATCTTATCGGTCGCGCCCCGTAGAATCCCGGGGACCGCACCGACCGCCATCATCGCAAGGCCCGACTGCTTCAGAAACATCCGTCTCGTCTGCCTCATCTCACACACTCCCGTTTGCGATTGCATCACCCAGACCGTGACACTCTTGTAACAAGAACCCACCAAGCATGGCAAGCAGTAGACAGCAAAAAGGATGCATCAGCCGGAACTGCCCCCTGCGGACAAAGCTCAATCCCAGGTTGAACCGTCCGAAAGCACAACCGCCCTGAAGGGGGAGGATCGACGCGAAGGGAGAGGGAAGGTGAAAGGTAAACAGGAAAGACACGAAGACACGAAGGTTCGGAAGGAGAGGTTTGCTTGGGAGTTGCTTTAATCTCTGCAACTACCGTAGTCTGCTAAAATGGTTTGTCTTAACAATTCCCCCAAAAAAGGTAGGGTGAAGAGCATGAAACATACCCACCCACAAAGGCAGGTCGAAAACGCCACCGCGCCCTCTGCGGGAGGCTCTCCGGATCCGGATGGAGAGGACTCGCGCAGAGCATGGAACATACCCGCCCACAAAGGCAGGTCGAAAACGCCTTGGCGCCTCTGCGCCTCTGCGCGAGACCTCCGGATCCGTAGCGAAATGGGGTGAAGAATCAAAATCCTCAGGTGGAGGGAAGCGAAACCTCTCCCGTCTGATCCAAACGAACATGTTTCTCGCCTCCCCACGCCTGACTTTGACCTGTTGAGGGGACACAACCGGGAAGAGGAGCACCCCAGGCTCAAAATGAGGGGTGCAACGCAAGGGTTTTGTAGCCCACTTCCATTTTTTTGAACCTTTCGCCCGGTTCATCTGCTTAACCCATTGGAAGGAGTGGCTTCAACATGCAGAAGAACCAACAACACCCAAGCGGCCAGGGGAGTAGTCCGCTCGCGGTCGGTGCCGAGGAGCGGCTCCAGCAGTTCGCACTGAACTGCTAGGTTCCAACAACCTGATCAGGTGCGAAAAATGAAAAGATTATTCCTGACATTACTGATTCTAGTTCCGACGCTCTCTTCAGCCCTTTCAGCTGAGGTCGTTGCTCCGTTCGCCTATCCGCAGGACGAGAATACGGTTTGGTTCAAGTCCCTTTTGGAATCAAAGAAGAGTCAAACCCTAACGGACAGTGAGAAGAATGAATTAATGATACGTTCAAGATCTAGCAATATCAATATATGGCTTGGATTGACACAGGAAGATCCCCATGCTCGTTCAATTCTTCTGGATGTCCTAATTGAAGATATTTGCAACCACAATTATGAGTATATTAAAACGCTGCTTTACCGCACTCTGCCAGAGGAATACAGTGAAACCGACCGAATGAAGATGGCTCGTCTCATTTCCGAATTTTCTGCCGAAAATTTTCGGCGAAGTAGTGGAATTGAACCATTGATGCTCGCTGGGTATATGGGGATTCCGGAAGCCCATGAGCTCGCTAAAAAATGGCTTCCACCACTCGGGAAGATCCAATTAAGTAGATTAGAATGGGCAGCGATTGTTGTTTGCACCCGTTTTGGAGATCAGGACCGAGTTGAGCAAATTATCGAAATAACCGAAACCTACAATCAGCGGAAACGGCCTATAATATTCGTTGTCCCATATGACAATTATCTTTTTTTAACCAAAAGCAAAGATGTCTTCGAATACCTATTAGAAATACTTGGACAGGAGAACATTCGGCTTAGCGAGGGTCATTTTTGGGGCACTGCGGAAAGGGCAAAATTCGCTCTGCAATGGATGGTTGTTGAATCTGATGAGACATTTGAAAACCTCATCCAGGGATTTTTCCCTAATATGGAAAGAAAAGAAGAATTATTGAAATGGTGGAAAACCGAGCCATCAATCACTTTTCGATAAATCTATTCCATTGGATGCCAACCTGGCCAACCCTGCAGCCACCCGATGGCCCAGAATCACCACCTGTCGAATCACGCTCAGGTCCAATCTGATCGATACGCCGCAAGGGAGTTGTAGCCATCATGCATTAATTGTCTTGGGCGTGCGATGGGGAGGACTCGCGCAGAGGCGCTGAGGCGCAGAGGGGGGGATAGGGAGCAAAGGGAATGAGGAAACTTCGAATCTGCTTTCTGCAACTCCTTTGGCAGCAGCCTCCCCCTCAAAAAAGGTTTGGATCAGGGCATGGACCCTACCCACCCGCAAAGACAGGTCGAAAACGCCACCGCGACCTCTGCGGGAGGCTCTCCGGATCCGGATGGGGGAGGACTCGCGCAAAGCATGGACCCTACCCACCCCCATGGCAAGATCGAACACGCCTTGGCGCCTCTGCGCCTCTGCGCGAGACCTCCGGATCCGGGGTTGAGAAAACGACTACCTCATCGGACGGGCTCCAGCCACTGCGCACACATGCGAAATGAGGCAGAGGAGCCTACGGCCAAAATATCGATTGCCGCTCATCAATCCAACCCGCCTGGGATTACTCGTCGCGATTCTTGTCCCGGTCGATAAGCTTCATCATCTCTGCGGTGATGGGCATGACCTCAAAGTCCTTGAAGAACATCTCACAGTCGGTGCCACCGTGCATCTGCAAGCCAAGCTTGCCCGTCTTCTCGCACTCTTCGTCGATGATATCCGACGTGCAAAATCCGTTGAGCGCCTGGACCAGGCGGTCACCGTATGCTGCGGTGCAGGTCGTGTTCCACTGGTCGTTCTTATTGCGGACCTTATCGATCAACTCGTCGTTGGTAACAACCCAGCCGCGACCGGGGATCGTCTTGCCGTCAATGATGCCTGCGGTGTGCCAGAGGGCCGAGTCCTTGCTGTCGTTGGCGATTTCATTTTGAAATCCACGCAATACCCACGGGGCACTCGTTTCCTCGGCGCGGAAGTACAGGGCACTGTTGCCGCCCCGCATTCGATAGGTGACCCGAGCGATGAAGTTGTCGTAATCCTTGGTGGAAATGACGAGCCCGTCCTTACCCTGGCTCTTGGAATGGACACCATGCAAAACGCCGTCTTCCGTGAAGGACCATTCTTCCGGGAGCACGAACTTGGCGTGTGCGAGTTGGTATTTGCCGCCGTCACCCTTCACGAAGAACGGCTCCCACTTGCTCTCGCCCAGGTCCTTGATGCGGATATTCCTCCAAGCGACGGAGCCGGATTCTCCGGCGTGAATCTGAAGTCCGAAAAAACCTTTCATCGAAAAGCTGTCGAACATATCGACGACCAGCTTGCCGTTCAGCCAAGTTTTGATGGACGGCCCGACGCACTGAATTTCCACATCGTTCCAATCACCTTGCTTGTAGCTTGCTTGGGCGGCATCGAGGCGATCCTGCGGGGTGAATGCGTCGAGCCAAACGATACCGAATTGGTGGCCGCGACGGCCTTCGTCGTAGATGCGGCCAGTCACATCGCCGCTGGGACTGATTTCATACTGATAGCCGTAGACGCGCTCCCCCTCGCCTTCGGTGCGCGCTGCGGACCGGAACTGGACGCCCGAATTGCCGGCTTCAAGAAACTTGTATTGCAGCTTCAATACAAAATTGCCAAATTCCTTTTCCGAACAGAGGAACGTGTTGCCCGGGGTGTTCGGTACGCACTTCCCCACGATCGTACCGTTCTCGATTTCGTACTCCGCTGACCCTCCGCGTTTGACCCAACCGTCCAAGTCGACGCCGTTGAACAGGGAGGTGAAGCCTTCCTCGACTTCCACCGCCGATGCGGTCGAGCCGAAGGAAGCCAACAGTCCAATCACCATGGACGCTACAATAATTTTTCTCATCTCTGTGTCTCCTTTTATTCCCCAAGATAGGAAATTTGCGATCCTATCTGTTCAGCCAGAATTATTCCTCCAGTGAGGGAGGGATCAATGTCATTGACCACCCATCTTCGCACCGTTATTGCACGCTTGGCGGTTCAATTGCCTGCCCATGCAACTGGGCCAGCAGAGCATCCCGAGCGTATACGCCGAAGAAGGACGCGTTCCCGTCGAGCCAAAGATAGAGACGACGACGTTCTTCCTCACGCAAGTCCATTTTTCCATAATGGTGTTCGTCTTCCAATATGCCAACAAGCGGGCTGATATCCGATGGCATCCGCCCTGGCTGGGTCACGATCGCGTCAACCTCATCCCCTCCCCATTCAAACCAATGAACATAAGGCCTGAGATTTTGATAGGAAACCGTAAAGTCCCCTTGGGGTTCGCCTGTCAATCCCGGCTGAGCCCCCTCCGGATTCCCGTGATGACAACTCACACAACGCTGATCGAGCACCGGTTGAACGAGTAATGCATAATTCCACGGCATACTTCCCGAAGGCCCGGGCTCAATCCTGGAAGGCTCCCGGTGGAATGCAACAGGTGGAATATAATCCGCGATATCATGAACCCCCTCATGACACCCAACACAACCTCGACGCTCTCCCGGTTGAAGATAGGTCAAACTGCGCATGCCCATGACAACACGGCCATCTCCATCCACGGCCTGAAACAACAAAGGTTTCTTCGCAGGCGCACGGAAATATGCGGAACCATCCTCCTCAACCGGGACAGTCCCCAAAAGCATCCGTGCTGATTCCGCGTTGGCATATCCGAGCTGAGGATTGTTCGCGATATGCGTTTCTGTCTTTGGCAGTACTTGGAAAACCCGCAATTCACGAATAGTCCGATCGGCAGGCATTCCCATGAGTGCCGTGTTAACATCGGACAGCATGAACTCCCCTTCACTCCCCATGGCATGATCAAGGTTCGATGAAATCACAGGCGGAACGTCCCTTGGCCGAAGGGGAATGGGATACATGCTCGAAATGGACGCATTTCGATACAGCAGCTCCATATTGCCGAATCGATCCAATAAATAAATCCCAGTGTAACCGTCCTGCTTAACGCCTGAACCCATTCCGGACAACGGTTCAAACGAATACGAAACCAGGAAAAATTCCTCTGAAAGCGGCCATGGGCTATGATAAAATGTCTTTGGCCACCCCTCCGCTTCCGGGAAGCATATTTCTGGTGTCAATTCCTCAATCGCGCTAAACTCATCCTCACCACTCTCGCGATTCAACCGAACCTGATCAGGGTTACACAAGACCAATGCCCCGCCAACATCCGCATGATGGGCTCCAGCAACAAAAACCACTCTGTTCGACCCTGGAATCGCGCGCCCCTGAAAACACGCATTGATTTTCTGAGTATAATTTCCAAAAATAACATCAGGGTTACTCCCATCGGGATTGCTCACCCAGAGCCCATGAAAATGGGCCGCTGAGCGATCTACGTAGTCCCAACGGGTATAAATGATCCGTCCATCATTTAGAACGCTCGGATGCCACTCATTCGTCTCATGAAACGAAAGAGTGTTGATATTACCCCCGTCTGGTTCCATCCGATGAAGGGTATAGGTCGGCAGGGGCTCCCATGGATTATGACACCGCCCAAAGCCGCCACGTCGAGTGGACATAAAGACGATCCCGCCGTCAGGAAGCTCGCATGGATCAAAATCATCGAACAAACCGGACGTGAGTTGCCGAAGGTTGTTCCCATCCGAATCCATAGCATAGATATGAAATCCGTTGCGCTCCGAAGAGTAATAATCAGGCTTGCTCGCGGAGCGCTCCGCAAAGGCAAAGAAAATTGTCTTTGCATCGTAGGACAAGGAGAGCGTGGTGTAATTTCCCTTTGGCAATTGATGGCCGGCGAGTTCATGAATCTCCAAGGAATGTCCGGGATCCTTCAGTAAAAATACCCCCCCGCCCTCAATCTCCTCAAAGTCGTAGTAATACCCCAAATACTCGTGCAACATCTGGCATACAAACCGCCTTCGTTTCAAAAAAACAATGGGCTGATCCCCGAGCATAGGGTTTTTCAGCGCTACAGCCCGATTCAACCAACGCAACTCTTTATAGAATGATAATCGCTGTTGCTCGTCGAGAGTTTCAATATTTTCTATTTGCCCCCCCAATTGGAGGTACAAACCAGCTTCGGACGAAAAATCGATACGATGGGGGGACGACTGAAGGTGCGCCATCAACAAACCGCCACGCCGATAAACCTCGCGCAGCAATTCGACATCATCGGGCCTGCGCCCATGTGCCTCTTCCTGCCTGATCCAATCAGATTCGACGGCGGCGACCAACTGTGGATCACAAAGGTCACGCAAAGATCCTAACGAAATAGGTGGACAGGCGAGGCTCAAAACCACTAAAATGAAGGGTATCCATGGCCGGAAAATCACGATTGAGCTCCTTGCATGCCGTTGTTGTCCCACAGTTGAAATCGCTTCACCCAAACAGTTGCTTGCATTGCCGGCTGAGGATCATCCCGCACTCTCCCATGCTCAGGGATCCATCCATCCCTTTCACGGTACGAGCGAAAGGTCCAACCCCAACCGTACTCTTCGAATACAACGATGCAGTCCCGCAGGTAGTCCGCGGCTCTTGTCGCCCATGAGCGCCGCCTCTTTGGTTGATGGTCAAAGTTCCGTTTTTGCCCGATTCTACGACGGGCAAGGGGGTGAGTCCATCCCAAAACCATGTTGCCCCCGGTGAGAATGGTATGAGCCACAGAGGACACAGAGGACACAGAGGGAAGGCGCTGGCCCTTTCCTGTCTGGAGGTCGTCTGAAAAGGTCAATGGCGAAGCAAGATCGGGGTCGGGGTCGCTATCGGTCTCGGTATCGAAAGGATGGGGCATGGGATTCGGACAGGAGAAACCGGGTGCCGCAACCGTGTTGTTTCGATTCTGACACAACTCGGCGGCGAAGTTTGAGCGGTCCATGAGGGCAAGGCGCCAAACAGGGCAGAGATCGATCCCGATCCCGATCCCGATTTCGCCAATGATTTGACTGATCGGCAACCATTGCCTGAAGTAGCACGCCTTTTCGGACGGGCTCTATCTGAGAGCAATCCAGCTGAAACGAGGGCTGCCTCGATGGCATCAGGGAGCATCTCTCTGTGAACTCTGT
>CALLYA010000018.1 GCA_937875495.1 uncultured Verrucomicrobiota bacterium | reverse complement strand
GGACCTCTGACCTCGCCCTTGGGCCTGAAACGTCGTGCCGCGAGATGGCGCTCCCAGGGTGACGGGCCTCCGGCCTCGCCAGTAACCCGCATCAACACGGTGCTGCTATTACGACTCAAATACCTCGCAATATCCACAGCCCACAATCATCAACTCCCCCTCATCAGCAGGCTCAACGTCCGCAAGCATACTGCTACACCCCACCCACAGCGGACCTCTGACCTCGCACGGGGGCGCCAGGCCCCGTGCAGCAGCACGCCCACGCGTGCTGCGAACCTCCGACCCTCGCGCGGGGCCTCGGGCCACGCGCCGCGGCACGCGAAGTCGTGCCGCGATAGAAGCCCACATCAATCATCAGCCGCCGGCCTGGTTGAATTCGCGGATTGCGTCAAACATGGCGATGAGATTGGGAATTGGGGTTCGGGCCTGGATGTTGTGGACCGTGGAGTAGACGAATCCGCCGTCCGGCGAGAAGATCTCGCACTGCTGGAGAACTTCTTTCCGAACCTCCTCAGGGGTCCCGAAAGGCAGTGTCTTCTGAGTATCGATGCCGCCGCCCCAGAAGGTGATCCGATCGCCGTATTTCTCCTTCAATCGGCGTGGGTTCATGTTGGCAGCCGTGTACTGCACCGGATTGAGGATATCGAAACCGGCGTCGATAAACCGGCTGATGAACGATTCCACAGCGCCGCAGGAGTGCTTGAAGGTCTTCCACCCGGTATGCGCGTGGACCCAATCATTGATCCGCTTGTAGTACGGTAGATAGAGCCCTTCAAAGGTGCGGACCGAGCAAAAGCTGGAGGTCTGTGTCCCAAAATCCGTGCCGCACACAAAGAGGACGTCTATTCGGTCGGCGACGACTGCGGCAAAGCGCTCTAGATTCTGGATGGCAATCTCCACCTGGCGATCGAATACCTGGTGGATGTAGTCCTGGTGTATCGCCGTCGCCATGTACCACTCGGCTACATCCCGAATGCCTTTGGGATGCTTCAGAAAGGGGGCCGGCACCAAGGCGATGTCGCCCAGGGCGAGGCCGCCTAACCCGGCGACGACCGCCCTCTGTCCGCCGCACGTGCGCGCCGATTCCGTCTCCAATCGGTAGTAGTCGAGGGTATGGTCATTGATCAGACCGAATTCCTCGAGATTGTCGGCCGGGTCGAGCGCGGACTCGTCAATCGGCTCCTGCCGGATGATCGTGTCAAAGAAATAGCCGCTGGCGGGCATCCGTCCGCTGGGCGGCGCCGAGGTGTCGCCCTCGGGAAAGACCGTACAGCCGCCGTCCGGATCCGCTCGTGTCTGAAAATGCTCCGACACGAGAACGGTTTGCCCCCAGGGCGCACGCCACGGTTTCCAGTCCACATTTTCAAAGCCGAACATGGTTGTCGGACTCGAGACCCCGATCACGTCGAGGCCGAGAGCATCCCGCAGGTCGCCCTCGATCAGACCAAGCATCTGATACGGCTCGTAGGCCTTGACCAGATGCGGCTCAAGACCGAAATGTCGGCGCAGCTCGGCAACACATGAGACATGGATCCCGGTCACGGTAGTGCCACCAAAATCAACGGGGACACGGTCGGGCTGGGTATGGTTCAAAGCGGCGAGGATGCGTTCTTGAGAGATCATTGTGCCAACCGGGAGTGGGCCATTATTACCAGCAACAGAAGCCGATCGTCAGCTTCTTATACAACCGAAACATCCCGGCAGAGTCGAGAACAAACGGATCCGGAGAGTCTCCCGCAGAGGGCGCAGTGGCGTTTTCGACCTGGCAATGGAGGGTGTTGAGAGTCAAGGCCCAGATACATACGCCTTGGGGGAGGGAAACCGTTTTCTGCAGACCACAGCAGTTGCAGAAAAAAGGTCCGATGGATCTGCAATCCCCACCTCCCAATCCCCCTCTGCGCCCTCTGCGATCTCTGCGGGATACCTCCCCATCCG